>CAYQFN010000051.1:0-11149 GCA_964416685.1 uncultured Thermotogae bacterium
AAAGCCTGAGGAGGGAAGAGGGGGACCCGGTTTCCCTTGCCCTGCCGATTCGAACGGTAACCACTAAGAAGGCCGGTCAAGCGCCGCCAAGGAGGTGAAACAGCGCGCCTTTTCTTACCTTCAGTCTTGGGTTGTAAACCCAAAGTTCGGTCGACACCTAGTCGCGGACTCGCCGACTTTTCGATTTGCATCTTGCGGCGTAAGTCCCCCTTTGTTGTTTGGTGGTGACTGCCTCAGCCTAGAAGGCCGAGATAATATTCAAAAGCGCTCAGCTTCGAGCGCTCATTATTATCACTTACCTAACACGGCCGGAAGTATAACGACCACTTTCGAGGCTGTCAAGGGGACAAAACGCCCAGTTTTAGCAGATTATGGGTAGAGGCGATTCAGTTGCCTGGCAAACGGTACCGTCTCGCGGATGTGTGATATCCCGCAGATCCAGGCGATCGTTCTCGCCACACCAAGGCCAAAACCAGAGTGTGGCACAGATCCATAGCGACGTAGGTCGAGGTACCACTCGTAGGGTTCAAGTGGGAGGTTCTTCTCCTTCATCTGCGCGATCAGCTCTTCCAAGTCATCGGCGCGCTGGCTTCCGCCGATCAGCTCACCGTACCCCTCCGGGCCGATGAGGTCGGCTGCAAGGACCCGGCTCGGATCCCGCGGGTCGCGCTTCATGTAGAACGGCTTCATGTCTACGGGGAAGCGCTCGATGAAGAGAGGCTTGCCGAAGTGCTCGCCGAGGGTCGCCTCTTGCGGGGCGCCGAAGTCGTTGCCAAACGAGACGTCGTGGCCCGCGTCCTGCAGCAGCTTCACCGCATCGCCATAGTCGATGCGCGGGAATGGAAGCGCCACCTCCTCGCGCAGCAGATCGACGTCACGCTTCAATTGCCCAAGCTCTGTCTTGCGTTCTGTGGTGACTGCATCCACCACATACGCGATCATCTCCTCCTGAAGTCGCAGGTTATCAGCGTGGTCGTAGTAGGCCATCTCCGCTTCGGCCATCCAGAACTCGGTCAGGTGCTTGCGCGTTTTGGACTTCTCTGCGCGGAAGACCGGCCCGATCCAGTACACCTTTCCCAATGCCATCGCCGTCGCCTCCAGGTAGAGCTGCCCGCTCTGGCCAAGGTAGGCCTTTTCGCCAAAGTAGTCGACTTCAAATAGCGTTGTTGTCCCTTCTACCGATGTGCCGGTGAGGATAGGAGCCTCGGTGGCAACGAACCCCTTCTCGTGGAAGAAGTCGCGCAGGGCGCGGAAGACGGCGTCGCGTATGCGCAGAATCGGAACTTGCCTGCCGGTGCGCATCCACAGGTGACGGTGGTCCATGAGGAACGATGGCGTATGCTCGGTGAGCTCGATCGGGAACGGCTCGGTCGGTTCGTGAACGACGTTCAATGTGCTCAGTTGTAGCTCACAGCCGCTGGGGGCGCGCTTGTCCTCGCGCAGCGTGCCGGTGACGATGATCGATGTCTCGCGCTGCAGCCGATCGGCGACAGCGAACATCTCCGGTGATTCCGGTTCGGTGACTATGCCCTGAATCACGCCTGTTCCATCGCGCAGCTGCAGGAACATGATCTTGCCGCTGGAGCGCTTGTTGTACAACCACCCGCGCAGGGTGACTTCTTTCCCAATATAGCGGGGCGCTTCGTCGATCGTTATCGTCTGCATTCTGTCTCCTTTCAGTGAGGTATTGAGTGACTTGAGCGAATGAGCGATTGATTGATTGTGCCAATCAATTTCGCAATTCACCGATTACAAAGTCTATCAATCATCCAATCCCCTGATAATTCAATCTCTCTGCAATGCTATCGCCTTTAGGAGAGATTAGAAGGAGAAAGTCACCTTTGCAAGGGGTGGGTCTCTTCCACCACTGTTTCTGCGGATCGGGGATCAACCGGAATCGGTTCGATCGAGATCGGAGCTTCCTTGATAATGCGGTGTTTCCAGTTGCCGGAGAGGAAGAAGCCGATCGACACGGCGGAAGCGCCGAAGTTGGAGATGAACATCGCCCACCACACTCCATTTGCCCCCATACCGAGCGAGAAACCGAGGAAGTAGACGAGCGGGATGCGTAGCGCCCACAACCGGAATAGGGAGAAGAACATGGAGTACACAGTGTGCCCCGATCCCTGATAGACCCCGATGATCACCTGCAGGATTCCCATGAACGGGAAGGCCATCGCGGTGATCGCAAACATGCTAGCGCCAAGCGAGATTACTTCCGGGTCATTGATGAAGATACGCACAAGTGATGTGCGCAGGAAGTAGACACCGACACTGGCCGCGAGGAGGAATGCGGTGGAGATCTGCATCCCTATCCATGCTGATCGCTGCGCACGCTTTGATTCTCCTGCCCCCAGGTTCTGGCCGACCATGGTTGCCGCAGCCTGTCCCAGACCCATTGCCGGCATAGTGGCGATGGAGATAATGCGATTTCCGATTCCGAATGCGCTGACGACTGGGGTGCCGAAGCGGGCGAGGATGCCGGTCATGATGGAAAACCCAAGCGCAGTCCCCGATTGCCCCAGTGATGCCGGTCCACCGATCACTAGGATATGCTTCACCATCGCCCACTCCAGGCGCAAGTGCCGCAAACGCAGATGGATCCCTACCTTCCCGGAGAAAAGGAGGTAGATGCCATAGATAGCGACTACCCCGCGCGAGATGACCGTCGCCACAGCAGCGCCGGTGATACCCCAAGCAGGGAACGGCCCCCACCCGAAGATCAACAGCGGATCGAAGATGATGTTCAATACCACCGAGACCCCCATAAGCTTCATTGGGGTGATTGTGTCCCCCACTCCGTTGAGCAGGGAAGTGACGATGAACATGCCGAACATTGCGGGGATGCCGCCGTAGATGATGCGCAGGTATGAGGTTGCTGCAGGGAGAAGATCCGGCCCCGCCCCCATCACCACCATCAACGGGCGAGCAATGAATACTCCAACGATTCCCAGGATAATGGCAAGAATAGCGGTGAATGAGAAGACTTGACCTGCCGCGTGGTTCGCCTCTTCGGGTCGCCGTGCTCCCGTGTATTGGGCGACGAGCGCCGTTCCCGCGATGGTGATGCCAGTGCCAACGGAGATCATCAAGAAAACAAGGGGCCAGACTATCGTTGGAGCGGCGATTGCCACCTTTCCCAATCGTCCTAACCACAGTGTATCGACGAGGTTGTAGATCGTCTGAAATAAGTTGGAGAGCATCACCGGCCACGCCAAGACAAGAAGCGTGCGGGCGATTGGCCCGCTCGTCAGGTTCCTTCGTTTCGGTGTAAGTATTTCTTCAGGCATAGGCGCTATTGTACCAACTAACGCACATTCTGTCCCATCAAACGGCCTGCCTGGCCAAAGGGAAGCCGCCCACTACGTGTGATGGCCTTGACGCAGGGTCGGCAAGACGATAGGCAAGGGAGTAGTTTCGCGGCAGGACACGGAACGATCCCGCAAAGGAGGACGCAATCATCATAGATCGTAGCAGGATATAAAAGAGCACATCCATTGCGCTTGGGAGCTACGAAAGAAGCTACAAGAATATGCCTCTTAGCTGCGCTGTAGTTATCTGAGAAGCCGTCTTCAAGCCCACGCTCAGCACGCCCTCTTGTCTCCAGCGATGCGGGCAATCTCCTCTCCGCTGATAACCTCTCTCGCCTCCAGGATGCGCGCCACCTGTTCCAGCGCGTCAGAATGCTCTCTTAGTATCTCGATCGCCCACTTTTGAGCACCTTCGACGAGGTTCTTTACCTCGCGATCGATCATCGTCGCTGTCTCCGGGCTGATTTCCTGTCTCAGTCCCGGCGTGCCTCCCAGGTAGCCCATACCCGCATCGTTCAAATAGCGCACCGGACCAAGGTTCGCACTCATCCCGAACTCGGTGACCATCCTCCGCGCGAGGTCGGTCGCCCGCGCGAGGTCATTCGTCGCTCCGGTCGACGGCTCCTCGAAGATGATCAGCTCCCCCGCGCGCCCGCCGAGCATCACCGCCATCCGTTCCTTCAACTCTTCCTCTCCCATCAGGTACTGATCCTCCTCAGGCATCTGCAGGGTGAAGCCGAGGGCCCCCTTTGCTGTGGGAATGATGCTTACCTTATGCACGGGGTCCGTGTGGGGGAGGAGCTGCGCCACCAGCGCATGCCCTCCCTCGTGGTAGGCGACCCTGCGCCTGACGTCGTCGCGCAGTGGCATCTTTCGTTGCAGCCCGGCCACGACCCGCTCGATCGCCAGGTCAAAATCAGCCATCGACACGGCGTCGCTCTTTCTCCGTACGGCGAGGAGGGCTGCCTCGTTGACGATGTTCGCTAGATCGGCACCGGAGAACCCGGGCGTGATCTGCGCCAGCCGGTCGAGATCAACGTCATCCCTCAGGCTTACCTGCCGCGTGTGGATGACGAGGATCTGCTTTCTCCCCTCCTCTGTAGGCAGCGTCACCTGAATCTGCCTATCGAAGCGCCCGGGCCTCAGAAGTGCCTTGTCGAGCACCTCGGGTCGGTTTGTCGCCCCCATGATGACCACGCCCTGATTGGGCTTGAACCCGTCCATCTCAGCGAGGAGCTGGTTCAGCGTCTGCTCGCGTTCGTCGTTGGTCCCTATGCTACCGACTGTCGCTCGCGCTTGGCCGATAGCATCGATCTCGTCGATGAATACAATGCACGGGGCCTTCTTCTTCGCCTGTTCAAACAGGTCGCGTACCCGGGCCGCCCCAACACCGACGAACATCTCCACAAAGTCCGAACCGCTCAAGGAGAAAAAGGGGACGCCCGCCTCACCCGCCGTGGCCTTAGCAAGAAGCGTCTTCCCTGTTCCCGGTGGGCCGACGAGGAGCACGCCCTTGGGAAGCTTAGCCCCCATGCGAGTGAACCGCTCCGGCGTCTTGAGAAACTCGATGATCTCCTTCAGCTCCACTTCTACCTCAGCGACACCACCGACGTCGTCGAATTTGACTCCGGTCATCTCCCCCGATATCTCGTGCGCCTTGTCGTTGCCGAGTAACATCGATTGCGGTCCGCCCTGCTTCATGCGTCGGTAGACGAAGTACCAGATCAGGGCAAGCGGAAGGAGCGGGAGTATCCACCACAGGAGGGCGGTCATCGCTCCGTTCGTCGGTGGCTCCGCTGCGAAGGTGACCCCTGCGCTGTGCAGCCGATCGACGAGGCTTGGATCGTTTATCGACACCGTGTTGTAGACTACCCTCAGCTTATTCGATGCATCCGCCTTCGTCGTATACAAGATGCGCGCTGTCCCGACAGAGACCGTATCGATCTTTCCGGCGTTCAGGTCATCGAGAAACTGGCTGTAGGGAACCTCCGTCTGCTGGATCGCCAGGGGCTTGATCACCAGGTCCTGAAACAGCCACACGAGGAGAAGCGCAAATATGATGTACCAAAAGGAGAATCTGATGTGCTTGCCCGGTCTGTTCACTTGTTGGCTCCTCTCTCGCTTTCTGCTTTTTCCAATCTACCAGGAAAAAGGGGTGGTTGTGAATACAAACCTCTACGGGTACTTGAGACCGGTACCAGTGTTGAACAGAACGACCGTCTCATCCGGGCTGATCTCGCCATGATGGAGAAGGGCCTCCAGTACGGCAGGGGTCGCCCCGCTCCGGCGGCGTTCCTCTCGGATGGGACGACAACCTCGCTTACGCCTAGCTCCTTCACGCTTGAGGTGGCCATGCACAGGCCGCGCGCCTTGAACGATCCGGCCGGGTTCAGCCCCTCGTCCTTGATGAACAGTCTTCCCATACCGAGGCGAGATCCGCTGCGTGTCGCATGGATCAGCGGGGTGTATCCTTCGCCCAGGCTGACAATGTTCTGATCATCGCTCACTGGAAGGAGCTCGCGGTAGCGCCAGAGCGAAGGCACCCGACCGACAAGATCATCCCTGCTCAAGGACTTCTCAGCTCTTTCTAGATCGTAACGAACAAGGAGTGGTTTGCCGCACTTCGGACAGACCGTGTGCAGCACAGTAGCATCGAAGGTGCTCCCGCAGTAGCCGCATTCCAGGTGAGTGAGGTAGCTCATGATCTCTCTCTTCCTACTTACTTACCCGCGAGCGCTCTCTTGATGGAGGTGACCATCCCCGCAGCATCGAGGCCGTACTCAGAGAGGAGCCTGTCGGCCGGCCCGGATTGTCCGTAGCGATCGTGTACTCCTACGCGCAGGACGCGGGTGGGCAGGTTCTCGGAGAGGAGCTCACACACAGCGCTCCCCAATCCACCGCTTGCCTGGTGCTCTTCCGCTGTGACGACAAGGCCGGTCTTCTTGGCGGAGGCTAGAAGTGTTTCAGCATCGAGCGGCTTGATCGTGGAAACGTTCACCACCTCGACCGAAGTGCCTTCCTTAGCCAGCTCATCTCGCGCTTGAAGCGCCGCGGAGACCATCACCCCGCAGGCGAAGACCGACACATCGGTCCCCTCTGCGAGAACATGCGCCTTCCCCAGCTCAAATTGATAGTTATCAGGGAGGATGACGGGAAACTTGGCCCGCGCCATGCGCACATAGACCGGGCCATCGTCGTACTTGGCGACAAAGCGGGTCACGGCTGCTGCCTCGATTGCGTCGGCGGGGACGATCACTGTCATGTTCGGCAGCACGCGCATGTTTGAGATGTCCTCTAACATCTGGTGACTCGCCCCATCCTCCCCGACGGTGAGGCCGGCGTGGGTGGCGACGATCCTCACCGGAACCTTGGGATAGGCGATGACCTGCCGGATCTGTTCCCACGCCTTCCCAGTGGCGAACATGGCGAAGCTTGAGGCGAAGGGGCGGTAGCCGCTCATCGCCATCCCTGCAGCGATCCCCATCATGTCCGCCTCGGCAACACCGATGTTGAAGAAGCGGTGTGGGTGTTCCTTGGCAAAGATTCCGGTCTTGGTCGAGCCGGCGAGGTCAGCAGTCAACACGACGATCCGATCGTCCTCATGCCCCAACGCCGCGAGCGTCTTTCCGTATGCGTCACGCGTTCCCTCGTAGCGATCGAACTTCACTTTGGCACCCCTTCCCAGTCTTTCAAGAATCTATCTATCCCTACGTCCGTCAAGGGATGATCAAACAGCTTCTTCAAGATCTTGTAGGGGACGGTGGCGATCTCGGCGCCGAGGAGGGCGGCGTCAAGGACGTGCTGCGGATGGCGGACGCTCGCCACGATCACCTCGGTCTCGAACGCGTACTGATCGTAGATATCGAGGATCTGGGAGACGAGGTCCATCCCGTCCCCACCGACATCATCGATCCTCCCCACAAACGGGGAGACGAAGGCCGCACCGCACTTCGCCGCAACCAGTGCCTGGTTCGGCGAGAAGACGAGGGTGACGTTGGTGCGGATTCCCGCCTCGGACAGGCCGATCACTGCCTTCATCCCTTCCTCAGTCATCGGAATCTTGATGACGACGTTCTCGTGAATCTGTGAGAGCTTCTTCCCCTGCTCGATCATGCCTGCTGCATCCAGCGCCGTCGCCTCGGCGCTCACCGGTCCGTCGACGATGTCGCAGATTTCAGCGATGACCTGCTCGAACGGGCGCTTCTCGCGCGCCACGAGCGATGGATTTGTCGTCACACCATCGATCAACCACGCCATCTCGCGAATCTCGGAGACATTAGCCGTGTCAATAAAGAACTTCATTACTCCTCCTTTTCCTCTCGCAACGATCGTACTTGAACCAAGTTTACTCGGTCAGCGCCCGGTTTCCCATCGATCTCCTTCGGCGTCTCCAGGATGAACGGCAGATCCCGCAGTGATGGGTGATTGATCACCTGCGACATCCCCGCGATCCCGATCTCACCAGATCCGATGTGCGCGTGCCGATCGCGCCTCGATCCGAGCGGGAATTTGGAGTCGTTCAAGTGAACCAGTTCGAGGCGGCTCAGGCCAATCTTGCTGTCGAACTCATCGAGTGTGTTCGCCAGACCATCTACAGTACGCAGTTCGTAGCCGGCGGCAAACGCGTGGCAGGTGTCAAGGCAGACACCGACCCGGCGTGAATCGGAGAGACCGGTGATGATCGCACCGATCTCTGAGAAACTGGTCCCCATCGTCGTCCCCGCCCCGGCGGTATCTTCGAGCAAGACGCGCACACTTGGATGCCCCAATGCAGCATCGGAAGCAAGAGCGCGGTCGAGAGCCGCCCTGACACGTCTTATTCCCGCATCGATTCCGCTCCCTTTGTGCGCGCCGATGTGGGTAACGATCTGATCGATCCCCAGCATCCCAGCCCGCCTGATTTCCTCTTCGAGCGCGAGAATAGAGCGTTCATAGAGAGCGTCATCGGGGCTCGCCAGGTTCAGCAGGTACATCGTGTGGATCACGACATACTCGACAGATGAATGAGCGAGGCGCTTGCGGAAAGAGTCGGCAATTTCGGTCGTCATCTCCTTCATCCGCCACGAAGAGGCATTGTGCGAGAAGATCTGCATCGCGTTCATCCCCAGTGATTCCGCTTCATCGATCGCGGCCGGGAACCCCTTTCCGATCGATAGGTGACATCCGATGAGCATGCAATCCTCCCTCGTCCTTGGCGAAGCGATTATGTAACCAGCGAGCGACTAAGACAACTCGCGAACTTGACAAGCTACCGGATCTGCAGTAAGGTCGGCTCATCTCAAAACTGTGGAGGTGGTCGTCATGCAGACGATCAGTCAGATTGTACGAACCGTATTCACCCGCAGCATTGCTTCGCGCCACTTCCACGCCCATCACGGTCCTCATCAGGGCCATCTAGCTTAACACACCCTTTTTCAGGCCCCAGTTTCAACTCTTCGTGCCCCAGTCTCTTCTGATTGTGGCATAGACTAAAATTACCTTAGGAGGTTAGTATGAATTTCAGGAATGTGTTACTGTTTGTAATTACCTGCGGATTAGTGATGGGTATAGCTGTTGCATCATTTGGCGCGCAAAAACCGGTGTACACCGACGGGATCGACGCGGCATTTCCGCCGTTCTCCTACATCGACAAGGACGGCGAACCGACCGGGTTCGATGTCGAGGTGATAAGGTGGATTGCAAATGAAATGGGCTTCGATGTCAAGATCGTACCGGTCGATTGGGATGCGATCATTCCAACGCTCAAGATAGGGAACATCGACCTGATCGCCTCTGGGATGACGATCAATCCCGAGCGTGAGCAGCAGGTCGATTTCACCGATCCCTACTGGAAGATCAACCTGGCAGTGGTGGTGCGCGAGGTGGCGGGAGAGGACGGAGCGCTTGTCCCTCAGTACAACGTCTTCTCCGCCGTCACTCCCGGGAAGACAATCGGCGTGCAGCGGGGGACAACGGCCCAGACCTGGCTGCAGGAGAACATGATCAATAAGGGAGTGGATATCAAGCTCAAGCTGTACGACAACTTCCTGCTCGCTATCGAGGATCTCCTGATCGGGCGCATCGACTCTGCTGTGATCGACGCTCCAACCGCGCAGAGCGCTATCGCGGATCGCAAAGCCACAATTGTTGGAACGATCAATACCGGTGAGATCTACGGATACGCTGTCCGCAAGGGAGACACGGAGCTTCTCGACCTGCTGAACGAGGGGTTGAAGAGGCTGCAGGCAAGCCCCAAGTGGGAAGAGCTCGTCAATGAGTGGTTGATCGGAGGCTGATCCTCCTCATCATGGGGGAGGGATGTTCTCCTCCCCCTACCCTCCAACTGATGGAGCAAAGCCATGCAACTCTTAAGAGAATCTCTCCCCCTCCTCCTTCGCGGAGCACAGACGACGATGGTCCTGGTGAGCGTATGCCTCGGCCTGGGGCTGGTCCTTGGCGTCCTTCTCGCGCTTTCCTACCTGTATGGTCCGCGCTGGGCGCGACCGCTCCTTGTAGCCTACGATAGGGTATTTCGCGGTTTTCCCGCGCTCGTCCTTCTCTTTCTCTTCTACTTCGGAGTCGGTAGCTTTCCAGGAGTGCACCTATCACCTGTTGTGACCGTCTTTCTCGCCCTCGGCCTGCGCAGTGCCGCCTATCAGTCGCAGATCTACCGCGGGAGCCTGCTCGCGGTGAGAAAGGGACAGATAGACGCAGCGCGATCACTAGGTATGACTGCGCGACAGACGATATGGTCGATCATCGTTCCCCAAGCGGCGTATTTTTCCCTCCCCGGCTTATCAAACGAGTACTCGATACTCCTCAAGGACACTGCGCTGGCCTTTGCTGTTGGGGTGACGGAGCTGCTTACGGAGGGTAAGTTCATTGCTCTTCGCACCCAAGCAATCCTGCCCATATACCTGACCGTCGGCGCAATCTACCTCGTGCTCACGTATGGTGGTGTGCTCGTATTCTGGCTGATGGAGCGCGTCATGCGCATCCCCGGATTGAGCGGTCACAGCGCAGGGAGGATGGAATGAGCCTGATCCTGGAATTCTACCCCCACCTTCTTGCTGGCCTGGCCGTCACCATGGAGATGATCGTCTGCGCCGTTCCCCTGGGGCTATTGATCGGGATCGTCATCGCCGTTTCTCGCGCCTATGGCGGGCCGCTCCTCTCGCCGCTCGCCTACATCTACCAGATCGTCTTTCGCGGGACACCGCTGCTATTACAGCTTTTCATCATCTACTATGGCCTGCCGCGGATTGGGATCCTATTCAGCCCGCTCACCGCAGCGATCATCGGATTTGCCCTGTGCAGCGGCGCCTACCACTCGGAGTACCTGCGCGGGGCGCTGATGTCGATCCCGCTTGGGCAGATGGAGGCAGCGCGCGCCCTTGGGATGGGAAAGATTCAGGCGATCGGCTCGATCATGCTTCCCCAGATGCTCCGCCGCGCGATACCCGGGTGCACGAACGAGATCACCTATCTCATCAAGTACTCGTCGCTTGCCTACCTTGTTACTGTGGTTGATCTGACCGGGCAAGGGCGATTGATCGCCTATGCGACCTTTCGCTTCTTCGACACCTTCCTCATCGTCGGTTTGATCTACCTGGGGCTAGTGACGATAACAAACCACCTGCTGCAGCACGTGGAACGGAAGGTACGCATTCCAGGCTGAGTATGTAATGGCTTTCTTGCTTCTTGTTCTTTCAAGAAGCTAACTACAGACAGGCATAAGAGATAAAGTCTTACAAAAAAACAGATGATTTCACCACGAAGAGCGCGAAGGGTAAAAGGCAGTGCTTGTGTGTTTGTTCTAGCGATCCTGAGATGAGCCTTCCGCTCAATTGCACAGCCAA
>CAYQFN010000052.1:0-11026 GCA_964416685.1 uncultured Thermotogae bacterium
GCTACGAAAGAATGGATGTAGCGTCGTACCTTGCCTGCCTGTGCGTGGTCGCACGCAGACAGGTGTGCGACGTTACTTTCGATGCAACAATGCTCTACATGAAATCGTAAGTCAAGTTGAAGACCAACTCCGATTAGACCTTTGGCTTCTGCTTTTCAATGCCCAGCAGCAAGCTGGGGGGTTATTTACTCTTGGCGTTTCGAAAGGGGGAAAACACCAAGAGGGAAGACTTGAAGATTCCACTTGCATTAATACTGGCTCCACATTATAGTAATCATAAGACAATTGTGGCTTTTTGAAGGGTGTTTATCTAGAATAGTGGATTATGAGAGCAGTAGCTCGCTCTCCAAGGGTGGGTCCGCTCCAATGCGTGTGCAAGTGATACCTGCTATGTGGTTGGCGTAGGTGAGAGCAGCAGAAACCTCTCCTTGCGAGAGGTTGGAAAGGCAATTGCGGTCAAGGTGCCCATGCTTGTAGAGCCAAGCAAGAAGACCTGCGGTGAAGGCGTCCCCTGCCCCAACTGAATCGACTAGGTCAATCTTCATACCTGGAACCGTGGCGGTTGTAGACAAGCTGTATCCTGTGGCTCCGTATTGCCCGTCTGTAATGACAACAAATTGCGGGCCGATGGCGAGCCACTTCTCCGCTACAGCATCCGATCCCATTCCTGAATACAAGTAATCAATATCAGACACGCTTGCTTTAACAAGATCCACAAGTTTTAACCAATGGTGCAGCTTTGCATGGTACTCGTCTCGATCCTCAATTTGATCTGGACGTATGTTCGGATCAAATGAGATCAGCCGCTTTCCGTGCTCGCGTTCCATCAGTCTTGTGAGGGTAGAGCCACTTGGCTGGCGGA
Organism: uncultured Thermotogae bacterium; assembly: GCA_964416685.1. GTDB lineage: Bacteria > Bipolaricaulota > Bipolaricaulia > UBA7950 > UBA9294 > M55B144. The sequence goes on from CAYQFN010000052.1 coordinate 863, forward strand.
GCATCGCTAACGATCCAAGATGGATCGCTTGCATCTCTGAAGGGAGTATGCGTGGAAGGAGATTCACGGTGAGCTGAGCATCGACAGTCTGGATACCATAGAAGCCAAATCCAGGCTCCTTTAAGCCGTCTAACTGGATAAAGGAGATGGTACTCTGTTCATCCCCTTCGCTGAGATAGTCGAGGTTCACGTTGCTCTTAGATAGATGTGCCCTCAGTATTTGACCGAATGGATCCTTTGAGATCCTGCCCAGGAAAGCTACAGGCACTCCTAAACGGCCCAGACCAACGGCTACATTGCAGGGGGATCCCCCTGGGAAGGGAACAAAGCCGCGGCGTTTGCCGCAGTTTGCAGGAAAGAAATCGATCAACGCTTCTCCTGCCACAAGTATGCTCACTTTTACCTCTCTTTTAGTTTTGCTAGTATCTCTTGTGAGGCTACACGGTTGTCTCGATTATCATCCGTGAAAGGTCCTCGGAGGACGTCTCTTCCTTACTCTTCTCGGCGATGATCTTCCCGCGTGACATGAGCATGAACCTGTCGGTGATCGGGAAAATCTGTGGAAAGACATGTGAAATCAGAATGACAGCGATTCCTTGGTCCTTCATGCTGCGGATGAACTGGAGTATCCTCTTAACTCCCTTTGTTGACAGTGCACGCGTCGGCTCGTCAAGTATGACCAGGTTTGCCTTGAACAGGATCGCTCGAGCCACGGCGACACCCTGCTGCTCTCCACCCGAGCAGAAGCGGACTTCTTGATTGACACCGACCCCGAGGCCGAGTTCGTCAAGGACCCTGCGTGCAGCCTCTGCCATCTTCTTCTTGTCCAACACACCGAGCACGCCGAACTTTGTCTCTGTCCTGCCAAGAAAGATGTTCTGCATGACCGTCAGTTGTGGGGCGAGTGCTTGTTCCTGATAGACCGTTTCTATCCCTAGGTTCCTCGCCTGTTTGATCGATGAGATGTCGACTTCCTTCCCTTTCCACAGGAGCCTTCCACTGGTCTTTCGTTCTACTCCAGCGACTATCTTAGCAAAGGTGGACTTCCCCGCTCCGTTGTCTCCGATCAGCGCTAGCGCCTCACCGGGATAGATCTCGACGTCTATTCCTCTCAATGCGTGGACCTTTCCATACCACTTCTCTAGTCTTTCTGCTGCCAGCAAAGGCGTACCGTTTTCAAGTGTGTTCACTATTCTCCCCCCCTAGTCTTGACCTGAACTGGGCATCAAGATGCGATCCCGTAGCCGCGCTGTCAACATGTTTATCATCACAGCCACAAGGAGGACAAATCCGGTCAGTACTCCTCTGATCTCTGGTGAGACGTTGAGCATTGTCAGCCCGGCATCGAGTATTCCCAGGAGCACAACACCACCGAGCGCCCCCATGATCGAGCCGCGCCCGCCGCGCAGGCTGATTCCACCGAGGACTGCACCGGCCATTGCATTAAAGACCTGGTTCTGGGCGATCAGAGACGTGACAACCCCGATATAACCAGTATACATGAGCCCCGAGAAGCCGGCCAGGAGGCCGCATAGGGTGTATATCCAAAAGAGTGTCTTCCCGACATTGATCCCCATCATCGTCGCTGCACGCGGGTTGTCACCTACGGCATAGGTTCGCACTCCGAAACGCGTGTAGCGGAGAATGAAATGAAGGAGAATGGCCATAGCAAGGAATATTAAGATCGCGATGTGTACTCCCCCTACCGTAGCGCTCCCCGGGGCAAGGAATGAGGCGGGGAGCCTGACGATCGCTCCGCGCCGGATCCAGAACGTGGCCCAATCGAAGACGAGGAACGTGCCGAGTGTAGCAAGAAAGGGATTATAGCGGAGCTTCCCGACTAGGGTGCCGTTCACGGCCCCAAGTGCCGTTCCAGTGAGCAAGACAATGATAACTCCCACCCACCCGGGGAGTCCGGGAGCCATCACTCCAACGATGAACCCTCCCACCATGGCGGAAAGCCCGGCATTCTCTGCCAGGGAGAGATCCATACCGCCAGTGATGAGGGCCAACGCCTCACCGAGCACGAGGAACCCGATCATCGAACTGACGTAGAGGATGAACTCTACATTGTGCAACGTCAGGAATCCTCTTGGCACTAAAATGATGAATAGAAGATAAAGACCAACATCGATAAACCAAATAAAGTTATCTACAACAAAGATCTTAGCTCGTGTACCCAATTCTTGCCCTCCTCTCACCGTTCATCTATGTACTAGAAACTTACACAATCTGAAGAAGGGCCACCGACGAGGCCGGTGGCCCCAGCCAATCATGCGTTTGTGAACGCTAAGGCCAAAGTTCTAGGTCTACCACCCCGGAAGCGGGAAGTTCCCCCACAACAGGGGGCTGTCGTAGTTGTCCTTGGTGACTACGACGGCGTTTGTCTGGAACCAGCGATAATCGTGTGTGATATCGCTGCTGAAATCAGTCATGTGGCGAATCGTGCCCGGCGCCCACATCGGCGTCTCCCACGGGTCGAGGCCCATATGCTGGACTCCAGTGTCGATCGGCAGCTCAGCAGCGGTGATCGTCTGGCCGTAGTCAGGCAGAGCAGAAGGCCCTTCCTGTAGATACTTCACCATGTAGTAGACCGCAATCGGATTATAGAACGCCGGCGTCTGATCAACAGCAATATCGATGTTCCCCGCGCCGATCTCGTCACAGATCTCTGGGAAGGCATCGACTGTGGCAATGTACACGTCCTTCGGCGTGATTCCAGGGGCATCCTTGAGTCCTGCATTCGCGCCCAATGCCATCGAGCCATTCTGAGCGAAGACGGCATCGATCTTTGCCCCACCACGGATGACATTCATCGTTGCGGTCTTCGCCTCGTCGCGACTGGAATGTGCAACCTGAGTGATTACCTTGATTCCCGGATACTGATCGACAATCTCGTGGAAGCCGCCTCCACGCATGACGTCTTCCGAGGTCCCCGGCCCAGAGGAGAGCTCAAGGATTGTACCCTGCACTTCGCCCACCGGATCGACGCTATTCTTCAGGTAGTCGACGATGCTCTGTCCGAGCTGCGCTCCGGCCTGCTTCTGTCCAAACCCGACAAACATCAAGGGATAGTCGCTGTCAACAACCGTGTTGGTGCAGATGACAGGAACGTTATGTGCCTTTGCGTAGTCCATCACTACGGCCAGTGCCTTGACATCCCATGGGGAGATGATCAAGCCGTCGATTCCCATATCGATCAGGCGCTTGGCCTGAGTGATCTGAGTCGCGGTGTCGTATCCAGCCTCTGTCCAAGTGGAACGGATGCCATTGTCCGCGCAATACCAGTTAAATGCCTTCACATAAAGGTCTTCCCACGAGCAACGCACTGAATGCGCCGCCAGCCCGAGGAACATCTGGTGACCGTTGATCATCACCGGCTGGGGTGCGCTGTCCGCATAGCTTGTTACAGCCAAGCCTAATGTTAGAGCAACTAGGGTCACAACCGTCACTGCAACTGCGAGAATCTTCTTGTTATGCATCTCTTAACCTCCTGCTTAACCAACCTTTGGATTTGTCGTTACTCCTCGCTCCTGTCTTACAACGTGTACAAGCTATCACCCCCCTGTGCATTCCCTATCTAAAGAAGAGGTGGAACCGCGTACCTTGAGGTGCGTGGGAATGCGTGTATCAGTCGTGTGGAGCCTCTCCCCGGACAAGACTTCGAATAGCTGTTCAACGGCAGTAAAACCGATGCGATACGGATCCTGCGCTACCATGGTCAGTGTAGGCTCGAAACAGGTCGCCCACTCAAAATCATCGAATCCTACCACCGAGACATCCTGGGGGCAGCGGATGCCAAGTTTGCGCAGTTGTTTCATCACTCCGATCGTCATCAGGTTGTTACCGGCAAAGACTGCTGTTGGACGATCGTCAAGATCGAAGAGCTCCTTGCAGGCCCGTTCGGCACTCTCGATCTGCGAACCACCGTAGGTGACTAGCGCGCTATCCAGGACTATACCCGCCTCCGACAACGCATGCTCATATCCGCGCAGACGCTCGGTGGTTGTGGATACTGCCGGCAGCCCGACAACGATGCCGATCCTTGTGTGCCCAAGAGAGATGAGGTGCGAAGTAGCCTGGTAGGCCCCTTCTTCGTTCTCCGAAAGCACGGATGGAGCATTGATGCTATCTGGTTTCCTGTCGATGAACACGATATGCATGCCCCGCTCAATCAGGCGGCGGATCATCTCATCGTTCTTGCCAGTAGGAGCGAGAAGCATCCCATCGATCCGTCTGCGAGAGAGGAGCTGCAGGTAGACAAGTTCATCCTCCATCTTCTCGCTTGTGTTGCAGATGAGGACGCTGTAACCGTTTTGCCGAGCGCAGTCCTCTGCTCCTCTGACCAAGGTAGCGAAGAACGGGTTGCTGATGTCGGAGATGACTAGTCCGACTACATGAGTGCTACGAGTGCGAAGGGATTGTGCCGCTGCATTCGGGTGATACTCCAGATCCTCCATGGCGCGGCGAACCCGTTTCTCCGTCTCCGGAGCTACGTTACGAGTTCCATTGACAACATAGGAGACCGTTGCTACCGATACTCCTGCTCGTTTCGCCACATCTGTGATTGTCGCCATACCTGCCTCTAAACGTTTAGACTAAACGTTTAGATTATACGCCGAAGATACTGCTTGTCAAGTGGTCAACAGCATCAGATGTGAAAAGGCTCGCTCGTTCTGCATTCCCCGCAGATGTTTGGGTACACCCACTCCCAGCGAATCCGACAGGATGGTTCTTGGTTGCAGCATCTCCTGCGCTCAAAGGCCGAGTGACTATTCAGGCACTTCTACCTCTTTCAGGTACTGTGCGGCGTCCTCTGGGGGGACAGGGTTGATGTAGAATCCGGTTCCCCACTCGAAGCCGGCCACGGTGGTCAAGCGCGGGATGATGGTCACACGCCAATGATAGTCGTACTGTAGCGTCGCCCAGTAGCCCGGTTTCCCCGGTCGCGGAATCGGGTTGGGCGAGTTGTGCAACACCATGTTGTACGGTGGGTCTCCCAGAAGTTGCTTCAGGCGATAGAGGGTGTTCTTCAGGATGCGGGCGAATTCTCGCCGTTGCTCGTCACAGATATCGGCGAAGTCGTGCGCGTGTTTCTTCGGCATGATGGTGATCTCGAAGGGAAAGCGCGATGCGTACGGCGTGAATGCTACGTAGTCGTCGGTCTCTTCGATGATCCGTTTCCCAGACTGAATCTCCATCAGCATCAAGTCGCACAACAGGCATCGCTCCTTCTTCTCGTAGTATGCTCGTGCTCTCTGTAGCTCGTGGTGGATGAGCTGGGGAACAACCGGCGTGGCGATGATCTGAGAGTGCGGGTGGCTGAGTGATGCTCCCGCCCTCTTTCCGTGGTTCTTAAACAGGAGGATATAGCGGTACCAATCATTCTTTTTGAGCTCTTGCAGGCGAACGGCATACGTATCAACGACTGTCTTCACGTCCTCGAGGGGGAGGTCCGGGATCCCTCTTTCGTGTTCTGGGCTCTCGATGATCACCTCGTGGGTCCCCACCCCGTTCATGCGGTCGTAGAACCCGTCCACGGCCGTACGCCCGAGTTCAGGGTAGTCGTGCATTGCCGGAAACTTGTTCGGCACCACGCGCACTTGCCACGCTCCGTCCTTACTCGGCGCACGGTAGATCTCAGGCGGCGTCTTGTCTTCGTTCCCGGCACAGAACGGACAGTTCTCCGGCGACTGTCCGTTTTTTTGTTCATCCGATGTGAGAAAATCGGACGGCCGCTTCGCCCGCTCGGGTGCAACGATCACCCAGCGGTTTCCAATCGGTCCTCGTCTCAGTTCAGGCATTTCAACTCCTAGTTCGCAGGATGGTGCGCTAAGCGCGGATTACATCGCCTATCAGCTTGAGCCAATCGAGCAGCAGGCGCGTCATCAGGAACCGCTCGCGCACGTGCTCGCGTCCCGCCGCTCCCATCGCGGCTCCCAAATCGGGCGAGGCAAGTATCGCAAGGGCCCGTTCACTCATCGTCTCGTAGTCCTTTGGTTCCGTAAGATACCCCATCTTTCCGTCCTCAATCTGCAGGGGGATTCCTCCAACGCGCGTGGCAATGACGGGCGTCCCCTTCCATAGCGCCTCGGACACAGTAAGGCCAAACCCCTCCTTGAGTGATAGCTGCAGGACCACTGCTGCCGCTCGCTGCAGTGCGTTCACCAGTGCGGGATCCGTTTCGGTGATGAGGTGTACGTCCGTCATCTGCGCCGCCTTGGCTGCAACTTGCTGATAAATCACCGGGCCCTCCGGGTCGTCGCCGGCCATGTTTCCAAGCATCACAAGGCGGCAATCCAATTCCTTGTGCACGCGTTCAAACACGTTGAGCACTCCAACGGGGTCCTTCCATTTATCGAAGCGAGAGACCTGCACCACGAGCGGCTTGTCCTGTGGGATTCCGTATTCGGCGAGTTTCGCGTTCACTTCATCTCTAGACATGTCGCGATTGATCGTGGAAAAGGGATCGATCGCCGGGGGTATGATATACGTCTTAACTGGCAGATCTGGTTTGCGAAACGCCTCAGCCGACACGACCATGGCGTCATACTCTGAGATGTAGGGCTTCAGCAGGTTCCACACATTTTCAGAGGGGATCGAGGGATCGATGTGACAGCGCCAGATCCAGGGCTGACTCTTCCTGCGAAAGTGAATCGTGGGAAGCGGCTGGGGATCGTGGATGATCACAGCATCGTGCATGATGGGGGTATAGCGGGCGAACGCCTCGTTCACGGAGAGGTAGGTGGCAAGCTCCGCCTGCGATATGTCCACTGCTTCGCCCTGCAGACCATTGTGTAGCTTCTTCGTCATATGGAAAAGATCTGGGTGGCCATACAGGAGACTCCAATCCGCATCGAGTCCCATTGCGTTCATCAATGGCAGGATCGTATGCAGCATCTCTGCCACGCCGCCTCCGTAGTAAGTGGCGTTCACGTGCAGCACCCTCTTCTCATTGAGCGGCTGTGCCGCCCGGTGAATGTCGGCGATGACTTCTTCCCCAACGATATCGATGTAGTCTTCCAGCCTCATACAATCTCCTTGTATCACGATGTTATCGAACATTCCTGCTGGCAACACACCAGATGCTCTTGCATACCTGAAATCAGAAGTTTCCCCGATTATGATCCATTGGTCAAGAGGCGCAACCTGGACGGCATGAGACAAGCCAGGCGGTATGCTGCCAGAGTTTCAGAAAACCTGTTCCAAGAGCCATATCGCTCCTGATCACACCTCGTCACTGCCTTATCTGCGCGCGGGCCACTCAGCACGTACAGCTTCATCGACCTAGCGAGATGAGCGCTGGCTCCACCGGGCCCTCTGTCTGCGGGGCAAGGTCGAAGGATAATCGCTGCCCGCGGTACCAGACGGAGAACTGCAACCGCTTCCAATGTTCAGGAAGCTGTGGCCAGGCGCGTGGTCCCTCTGGAGTGATGCGCAGGCCGCCGAACCCGAGCACCACGGCCTGCCACACGCCCCCTGCCGAGGCGGCGTGGATCCCGTCCACGGTATTCCCGCGACTGTCCTCCAGATCAACGAAGGCGGCGCGCAGGAAATGTTCATAGGCGTTCTCGATTTCTCCGACCTTGCACCCCAGAATAGCTTGAACACCAGGACTGAGGGACGAACCGTACTTATCATCCGTGCGGGATTCGTAGTACTCCCAGTTGGCCCGCAGGGTGCGTTCGTCAAACTCCGTGGGGAGAAGGAAGAGGAGCATGAGGACATCCGGCTGTTTGCTGGCCTGGGACTTTCGTATCTCATCCGGACCAAGAATGTCGTAGACAGAGCGTGTGCGTGGCTCCAGGGTGTTGATGTCGATCTTCTCAAGCGAGAAGTAACCATCGAACTGCTCGATGAGACCGGTTTCTTGATCATGGTGGAATTCGATGTGGTCAGCGATCTCGTCCCACTCTTTGATGCTTTCTTCGGCCAGATCGATCTTGGATCGTAGCGCTTCCGCTCTCTTCGGCGAGCGTTCCGCAAGCCAGGTCCACACCTTGACGCCAGCCTTGAGGTTCCAGCGAGCCATTGCATTTGTGAAGGCGTTATTATCTACATCGTCGTGATATTCATCCGGGCCGATCACGTGGCGGATGACGTAACGTTCCCTCTCGTTGTCATATTCGAGGCGGCTGGCCCAGAACTGTGCCGTACTCAGGATGATCTCGGCTCCGAAATCCCGCATGAACACATCGTCCCCGCTCGCTTGCCAATATTGCCACACGGCGTGGGCGACATCGGCGCTGATATGGTGTTCAAGCGTTCCGCAGAGGATCGGGACTGGTGAACCATCCTTATCCGGCACCCAGCCAGGAGTGACTTCACTGCCGTCCGTGGCGCTCTCCCACGCGAACATCGCCCCTTCATATCCGGCCTGTCGCGCCTTCTCCCGCGCCCCTGCAAGGGTATGGTAGCGGTAGAGAAGGGCACGCTTGGCTACCTCAGGTTGTGTAAGTGCAAAGAAAGGGAGGATGAAGGTATCGGTATCCCAGAAGACGTGTCCGCGGTAGCCGAATCCGGATAGGGTCTTAGCGGGGATGCTCGTTCGCTCTGTGCGCGGAGCGGCGATCAGGAGATGATAGAGGTTGAATCGGATCGCCATCTGAGCCTGTTCGTCTCCCTCGATTCGCACATCGCACTCCTCCCAGAGCCTGGCCCACGCCTCCCGATGTTCCCTCATGATGGCGGCGTACCCTTTATCTCTGGCCTCTTCCAGCTTCCGCAAGGACGCCTTGACGGGATTCTCCTCTTCAAGAGAGGTGTAAATGGCAGTCAGTTTGATCGCCACGACGGTCTCTCCCCTGTGGAGATGACACGTTAGATCGAGACCTGGACACGCTCCTTCTTGCGTGTGGATCTTCCCCTCTGGGATCCCTTCTAACACGAATCCTGTAGACATTCCTAGTCCAATCTGTGAATGGCGTGTGCGCGTCCCGAGGTGAACCGTTTGAGGATCCGACGATCCCTGAGAGAGCTCTTCCCAGTGGAGGAGTCCCACCTCTGGGAAGGGAGGAATACCGGGGTTCTCCGCCTTCCCGTCGAGCCATGTCTGGAGTTTCACCTCCCCATCGAAATCAAGCGCGGTGACCGCGTACAACTGGACGCAGAGGTGTGGGTCGGCCATGGAGGCGAACCGCACCGTTTGGATCTCGACGGTCTCTCCTTTTGGGCTGCGCCATTGCACATGCCGCCTCAAGATCCCATCGCGCAGATCCAGAGTTCGTTCATGCAAAAGGACCTTTCCCTGACGGAGTGAGAAGGGCTCTTTCTCGACATGGAGGTGAGCGCAGGTCCAATCGGGGGCGTTTGCAAGCTCCGTATGGAAGATAGGGATCTCATCGTAGAGACCGCTTAACAGAGTAGCAGGAAGATCTTCAGGGTATCGCTCTTCCAGACTCCCCCGTGTGCTCAAATATCCATTCCCCACGGTAAGAACCGTTTCAAACCGGTGCTGCTGAGCTGGGTCAAAGCCTATCTCGTTGATCAACCATGGTTCTGCCTTGTCCCGTGCTTCCTTCAGCTGGTGGAGAAGGCCGTCGTAGGAAGTTCCTTCAAGAGACGGGAGGATGAGGTCGGGGCGCACGTTGCAGAAGCGCTCCTTCGGTCCGAGAGCGACTGCCCACATACCGCCCGCCTTCGCTCCTTCGATACCCGCAGCGGCATCCTCAATGACCAGGCACTCGGATGGAGGGATGCCAAGCTGTGCGGCGGCATAGAGGAAGACATCGGGGGCTGGTTTGCTCCTTGCTCCGCTATTCCCGTCCGCAAGAACATTTATCTCGTCCATGATTTCCAGACGAGAAAGGACCGTCTTAGAGTTGCGGGATACGCTGGCCACGGCAATTCCTATCCCTCTCTCCTCAAGATCTTCGAGAAGCACACGCACTCCTGGAAGAAGATCATTGGGACCGATCGTGCGGATCATCTCACGGTAGTAGCTGTCCTTGCGCGATGCGAGTCGTTCTGCTTCTTCCTCGGAGGTCTCACGCCCAGCAAGCACGATCTTGAGCGCCTCAGTACGGGAGATGCCGCGTACTTGATCCTTGCGCTCTGGCGGACATGGGATCCCTAATTCCTCTACCAAACGCTTCCATGCGCGATAGTGGTGCTCCGCCGTATCGACGATCACCCCATCCAGATCGAAGATTACCGCTTTGATCT
>CAYQFN010000053.1:0-10971 GCA_964416685.1 uncultured Thermotogae bacterium
AGCAAGATGAGCGTGCAGCAGCTTCCTCTGTTCCCCGAGGATGAGGCGATCTCCGATCCTGCGCCTTCTTAAGAAGGGCTCTTTGTCACTGCGTGTGGGTAACTCAAGAGAAAAGGTCAAACGCCAAGACTCGGACGAGGTGTAAAACTGTTTCACCACGAAGGACACGAAGTGCACTTGGGGGGTGTAGTAACCAGTCCTGTTTACTATACCCCCCGCGGAGCCAAAGAACGACCACTTGATCTCGCTTGGAAGCTTGCTGAGATTATACAGGAATCACCGCATTCGACAGCTCATGGATCTCCATTCTTCGTGTCCTTCGTGTTCTTCGTGGTGAATTCTTGGCATCAGTTCCGCGTGAACCGGAACTAGAGGTTACTACCCACAGGTCCCTACCCACTCGAAACGACAAGGAATCTTAAGAAGAGTATGCGAGGCGGACATCGCTCACTTGCACGGGGGAAGAAGCAGATTGCAGGAGCGGGCAAGGTCTTGTAATCTCGCTGTTAGAGGTGATGCTAGTGTCATTCGTGCGCGATCATGTTCTGTTTCTCGTTGTTCTTGTATTGATATCAGTTGCCGCATCCGCCGCGGTTCCCTTATGCGATTATCGCTCACCGAACACTGATATCGACGATTTGGGGATCAACTTCTCGTACCACTATTACAATGACCCATACGGCCTTTCCGAGCGCGACATCGATGCCGGGCAGCTCCTGGTCGACTACTCTCGCCGCCATGAATCACCGGACTTTGGATTTGATGTCGCTGTCAAGAATGACATGAAGATCTCGACCGTTGCCCTATCCTCATTTCTTATCAATGCACAAGGGAGCGTGAAGCGCTACTTCTCTCCCGATCAGCCCTTCTTCGGGATAGCAGGAGCGACCGGCAAGAGCTCGTCTTCGTACAAGTCGATCGGTCTCTCCGCCAAGCTGGGGGTGGGTTATGGACGGTTCACCGACGTGACACCGCTGGCGAAAGCGGTCGAGATTGACACATACCTATTCAAGCAGGAGAGCATCACTTCCCATCTTGAGGAGCTCGATCTGCAAACGCTAGCGCATGAGATCGACAATATCGATACGTACAAGTCGATGAATCTCCTCCTCGGCGAGCTGCAAAGCATCATCGAGGGATCTGGTTTTGCAAGGCCAAGCGGATTGAACGCCCTTGACATCTACGAGATGGCGCAGATCGTGCAAGACGATAGCCATCCGCGCTATTGCGGCGGTAGCTTCAGCATCGGCTTGGGATATGAGCTGCTCGACCCAATGCAGGAGTCAAACGATCTACTGGCAACCGCTTCGTTCGACTACGCATTCACCACGACCCCAAAGGCTCAATTCCTCGTGCGCGGGGACTTCTCAGGAGCCTACGACTTCTTAAACACAAACCAGATGGACATTCGTGCATGTTACGACTACATGATCACGGACTTGGTCGACGTCTCACTCGCATACTCCTTCTCGCGTGAGACATGGGATGGCGTACCGACCGATAAGCATGACCTTTCAGTGGACGTGACATTTACCCCGGTGAAGAACGCCGACATAATCCTCTCGATGCGCTTCGGCCACGAGCCCTACTATCTAGAATGGAAACAGGAGATCACCTTTCAGATTGGCATGAAACTACTTTAGTTAGATTAAGTATCACTTGTCTCATTGGTTCATCAGGTACTAGGTTTGCTGCCGTCTGAAGTGAAAAGTACCGTGCCTCGGCGATCTCGTCGGGGTCGGGATCAAGGTCACCAAATAGCGAAATCTTGTAGAAGAGCATGATCCAGTGCAATAGGCTCGTCTCCCCAAGCTTCGCTCTCACATCGATGAACGACTCGATCTGTCCTTCCACCCTCAATTCCTCTCTTATCTCACGCAGCAGTCCGTCCTGTGGTCCCTCTCCGAAGCGAAGGAAACCGCCCGGGAGTGACCAACGCCCCTCGGTCAAGCCACGGCTCCCCTTTACGAGAAGGATCTTCCCGTGATCGATGCACAGCCCTTCGACAACCACGCGATGCATCGTAGAGTGAATCGCCTCACGCACGAGAGGCGAGGCGTGTCCATGTGATGCCAGTTCGTCCTTTCCTAGCCACTCGCGCGGGTGACGAGAGAGGTGCGGAACGCAGAACATGACCGGCTCGCTCGTCGCCAGTGGTGCGATCTCATCAAACTCGAAAGGCACTTCATCGCGTTCTGGAAGATCCAGTGATCTACCTCTCTCGATCAGGAACACCTTCCCATCGCTCTCTAGGTAGTAGCGCATTGTCACCCTCCCAATTACAGATTGTACGTCTGCAGGGAGTGGATTTCAGCGCGATCGCGCGGTTTGCACCTTTCTGTTTTGGGGTGGATAATCCCCGCAATTGCAGAGCGCTCTCATCTGCATAGAGCACGCAGAAAAGACAAAGGAAGAGGAGCTATGTTGGAAACGCCAGTGTAACAAGGAGACATATGCCAGATAAAACCTTGCAGGATGTAAAAGACAAGATACGCGATGTGGATTCTTTTCGCGCTTTTGCGCCCACTTCAGCTAGTGTGATCCCTCTTTTGCAACAGATTCAGGAAAAGTACGGGTACCTTTCGGAGAGTAATCTAACGCGCGTCTCTGAGTATACGCACACACCATTGAGTAGAGTGTATGGAGTGGCCACATTCTATTCGCAGTTCCGTCTCACTCATCCCGGTAAACACCTTGTACGCGTATGCCAGGGCACTGCGTGTCACGTCCTAGGGGCGGTGGAGATCATGGATCACTTCAAGGAACAGCTGGGAATTGACGAAGACGGGACAACGGCGGATGGGCTGTTCACCCTTGAAAGTGTACGCTGTCTTGGGTGTTGCAGCCTAGCTCCAGTAGTGATGATCGACAACGAGACCTACGGGCGATTGACACGCGACAAGGTGGACGACATCCTTGCATCGTACCGGAGGGAGGAGGCAAAGTGAGTCGCATAACTGAGATTAGAGTGGGGCTTGCGACATGCGGCATTGCTGCCGGCGCTGAGCCTGTCTACTCCGCTCTGGAGAAGGAACTGGCCGCCATTGATGCGCCGGTAAAGCTGAAGCGTGTCGGGTGCATTGGCATGTGTTACAACGAGCCGCTTGTGGATGTAGTCACGGAGGATGGCGAGAAATCCACGTATGGGCACGTACGGGTCGAGGACATCGGCAGAATTGTGAAGGAGCACGTCATCGGTGGACAACCGATTGAGGATCTCCTCGTTCCCGATGATGGTTTCTTCGATCGGCAAGTGCGCGTTGTGCTTGAGAACTGCGGGATCATCGATCCAGAATCGATCGACGAATACATATCGAAGGGCGGATACGAAGCGCTGAAGATGGCCCTCACGGAAATGAGCCAGCAACAGGTGATCGATAAGATCACCGCCTCTGGGCTGCGCGGCCGCGGTGGAGCAGGCTTTCCTACCGGCGTTAAATGGGGCTTTGCCGCGCGCGAGCCTGGCCCGGATAAGTACTTCATCTGCAACGCCGATGAGGGTGACCCAGGGGCATTCATGGACCGCAGCGTCCTCGAGGGAGACCCGCATCGTGTGCTTGAAGGGATGGCGATCGGCGCCTACGCGATCGGTGCCCCGCACGGCTACTTTTACGTGCGCGCCGAGTATCCGCTGGCGATCAAACGGATCAAGAAGGCGATAGCCGACGCTACCGATGCTGGCCTAATTGGAGAAAATATATTTGGCAGCAATTTTTCGTTTGAGGTTAAAATAAAGGCTGGGGCGGGAGCGTTCGTCTGTGGAGAGGAGACAGCGCTGATCGCTTCGATCGAGGGTAAGCGCGGCATGCCGCGTAAGCGTCCCCCTTATCCGGCTGTCTCCGGGCTGTGGGGAAAGCCAACGAACATCAACAATGTTGAAACCCTGGCCAACGTTCCGTGGATCATCCGTCATGAGACGGAGGAATTCACCCAGTACGGGACAGAGAAGAGCAAGGGGACAAAGGTCTTCGCTCTGGCGGGCAAGCTGAAGCACACGGGATTGGTCGAGGTCCCGATGGGGATGCCGATCAAGGATATCGTGTTCGATGTCGGCGGTGGAATTCGCGACGAAGGGACGTTTAAGGCAGTGCAGATGGGAGGGCCTTCCGGTGGATGTATCCCCGCCTCCCTCTCCGATGTCCCGGTCGATTACGAATCGATCAACAAGACAGGGGCGATTGTGGGCTCCGGCGGGTTGATCGTCCTCGATGATAAGACGTGTATGGTCGATCTGGCACGTTTCTTCCTCGATTTTATTCAGAAGGAATCGTGTGGAAAGTGCACCTTCTGCCGTATCGGAACTAAGAGGATGCTGGAGACGCTGACCCGTATTTGCGATGGGAAAGGGGTTCCTGAGGACCTTGATCGCCTGGTCGATCTGGCGAAGAAGGTCAAGGTGAACTCCCTGTGTGGCCTGGGACAGACCGCTCCCAATCCTGTCCTAACCACGGTCAAGTACTTCCGTGAGGAGTACGAGGCGCATATTGTGGATAAGGCCTGTCCAGCACACGTGTGTAAAGCGCTGATCAGCTACAAGATAGAGCCTGATCGCTGCAAAGATTGCAAAGTCTGCACGCGCGCTTGTCCGGTGGGAGCGATCTCGCAAGGAGAAGGCAAGTTCCAGGAGATAGACCAAGGGACGTGCATAAAATGCGGTACGTGCTATGAAGTCTGCCCATTCGGCGCAATCGATGTTCTCTCTGGGGTGGAAGAGTCATGATAACAGTAACAATCAATGGGAAGAAGCTGGAGGCGCAGGAAGGGGAGATGATCCTCTCTGTTGCCCGTCATGCTGGGATCGAGATTCCAGCTCTGTGTGCGGAAGACCGACTTGCGCCGTACAACTCCTGCGGCACCTGTGTCGTAGAGGTGGAGGGAATGGGGATTGTCAAGTCCTGTTCTACGCCAGTCCGCGAGGGGATGGTCATTACAACGAACTCACCAGCGGCTGAGGACACGCGCAGAACAGCGATTGAACTCCTTCTGAGCAACCACTGGGGCGATTGCGTCGCTCCCTGCCAGCAGGCCTGCCCAGCTCACACCGACTGCCAGGGATATGTCGGGTTGACCGCAAATGGTCTGTTTGAGGAATCGCTGCAACTGCTCTACGAAGCCCTTCCCTTCCCGGCAGCGTTTGGGCGGATATGCCCAGCGCCATGCGAAGACGCTTGTCGTCGAGAGATCGCGGATGAGCCGGTGCAGATCCGTCACATAAAGAGATTCGTCGGAGAC
The DNA here is from genome assembly GCA_964416685.1 of uncultured Thermotogae bacterium. Classification (GTDB taxonomy): domain Bacteria; phylum Bipolaricaulota; class Bipolaricaulia; order UBA7950; family UBA9294; genus M55B144. The sequence continues at coordinate 5,233 of CAYQFN010000053.1, forward strand.
TATGGGATCGATTATCTTCCGAGCATCCTCCCTGACACGGGAAGACGCATCGCCGTAGTCGGTGGCGGACCGGCGGGGCTGAGTGCCGCCTACTTCCTGCGCCGGCGCGGACACGCGGTCGATGTGTTCGATGCCATGCCGAAGATGGGCGGGATGCTGCGTTACGGAATCCCCGACTATCGCCTTCCTCAGGATGTGCTCGACCGAGAGATCGATGTGCTGCGACGCATGAACATTGTGTTCTACAATGGAAAGCGCCTTGGAAAAGACATCGATTATGAGGAGTTAAAGAGGCAATACGACGCGGTCTTCCTCGGCCTGGGCGCCTGGGGCTCGCGCTCCATGGGCCTGCCTGGTGAGGAGCACCCGGCGGTTATGCAGGGCTCCGAGTTCTTGCGGAAGGTCAATGAAGGGGAACGCCCGATCCTTCCCAAGAAGGTGGCTGTGATCGGCGGCGGTAACACGGCAATGGACGCAGCTCGCTCTGCCATCCGTCTGGGAGCAGGGGTGACTGTCCTCTATCGACGGGGGCAGGAACAGATGCCCGCGCTGGAGCACGAGGTAGAGGAGGCTGAAGAAGAGGGCGTCGTATTTTCCTACCTGACACAACCGGTCGAATTCATCGCCGATGGAGCGACCCTTTCCGCAGTGAAGTGCGTGCGCATGGAGCTGGGAGAGCCGGATGAGAGCGGTCGTCGTCGCCCCGTTCCGGTAGAAGGGAGCGAGTTCGAGGTTGAGGCGGGGATGGTCCTTCTTGCCGTCGGGCAAACAGTCGATACAACTCCACTTGCGGAGAGCGGCATCTCACTCAACAGGCGCGGGATGATCGTTGCCAGTGAAGCAAGCGGCCAGACTTCCGATCCCAAGGTCTTTGCTGGTGGGGACGTGGTCACCGGTCCAAGCATTGCCGTGGAGGCTGTAGGTGCAGCGCATCGTGCCGCGGATGCCATCGATCGCTTCCTACGCGGCGAGCAGGTTGAGTTGCCCAGCCTATACATTCACGTCAAACACGATGTTACCCGCAATGATATTGGGAATCCGCCCCAGTTGCCGCGCATCCGAACACCTGTTCGTCCAGTTGCCGAGCGGATCACTGATTTCGATGAGTATGAGAGCGGTCTGAGCGAAGAGGAAGCGATGATCGCTGGTCAGCGCTGCCTCGAGTGCGGTTGCATGGCCTACAACAGTTGCCTGCTGCGCGAGTACGCTACCAAGACAGGTGCGTCTCAGGATACCTACGGCGGAGAGATGCTGCACAAGGAAAGGGATGAGCGGCATCCGTTCATCGTGCACGAAGCAGGTAAGTGCATATCGTGCGGGCGGTGCGTCCGGGTCTGCTCAGAAGTGTGCGGAGTCAATGCGATCGATTTTGTAAACAGGGGAATCGTGATGGACGTACAGGCTCCGTTCGATGAGGCCTGGCAAGACTCTGATTGTGTCTCCTGCGGGGCATGTGTCGATATCTGCCCAACGGGAGCGCTGTACGATCGCAGTGTGATAGAAAAGCAGGTTCCGCATGAGCTAGACGAAACACAGACCACTTGCCTGTTGTGCGGCATGGCTTGCGACGTAAAGGTCCTCAGCATGAATGGAAAATACATGCGCACGACGGTCTCCGACCCTGATGATGTCATTTGCGCACGCGGAAGATACGGTTGGCACACTATTTCCAATGACAGGCGGATTACGGCACCGATGATTCGTTGTGGAAGCTCCTTAGTGGAAGTTCCATGGGACGAGGCCCTGAAGCAGGCGCGTGAGCAGCTTGATCTCGCCAAGGGAAACATCGCTGTCTTCGGCACGGGGCTTCTGACGTGTGAGGAGGGATGGCTCGTTGCACGCCTCTCCGAAGGATTAAGGGCGGGTGCGCCAACATTCGATGTGATGCCGTCATGCCTGCACACACAACTGGAAGGCGATCGCATTGTTCCCATATCTGCACTGGATAATTCCAAACTGATCATCGTTGTTGGAGGGCGCGATCGTTACGATAAAGTAGTGCTTGATGTGCTCCTTCGTAACGCGATCAACCGTGGAGCAACTGTTGCAAGCGTCGGTGCTAACGTTCCTGGAGCTCAGGTTGAACTTGAGCCGAAGGATCTTGCAGCGTTCATCGCTGATCTGGAATTGGGAAATGTCGCCCCTCTCTTTGTCATCGAGGAAGACAACATCCCGCGCGAAGCATTGGGACAGATTAGTGAGTCGCTCGCTGCACACGCTGACTGGCGCATGACAGTGATCCCGGCAACCGTGAACGCGATGGGCTTACGCCGACTAGGCTTCATCGAGGAGCTCCGCCCTTCGACACGAGCGTGGCTCGCCATTGGAGCGGATCCGATGGCTACTCCCTCGGGGAGACAGCAGTTCATGGGGGTTGAGACGCTGGTGGCGGTCAGTTCGGTCAGAACAGCGACTACCGACCACGCGCACGTCGTCTTCCCAATGCGATTGCCGTATGAAACACGCGGACACGTACTGACCGTACGTGGAGAGAAGGAGCTATCAATTGCAGCAAAGAGCCCCATCGAATCAGAGACCTGGGAGGTGCTTATTCGGTTGGCCGGCGCATTTGGTATCTCATCGTTACCATGGCAATTCGAAGCGTTAACGGAGATTGCGATGCGCGCAGTAGAAGCGGGGGTTGGACAACCGATCTCCGCTGGAACAACGCAATCGAGCATGGCCGGCATAATCGATGCAAGGCTGAAGAGCCGTGGGATTTAAGTGGCATGTATGTTTTAGCACAAGGTCGAAGCGAGCACGCGAATGCCTGAACGAACCGTAGGTATCCTTGGCGGAATGGGGCCGGAGGCGACGGTGGAGCTGTTCCGCCGTATCCTCAGCCTCACATCGGCTAAGCGCGATCAGGATCACCTACACGTTCTGATCGACAGCAACCCGAAGATCCCTGATCGTACTACTGCGATTCTCGGGCGAGGAGAGAGCCCAGTTCTGGCACTGACTGCCGCGGCGCAGAACCTGGAGCGCGCTGGAGCGGATTTCATTGCCATGCCGTGCAACACGGCCCACTACTGGCTTCGTGAACTAAGAGAGAGCGTCTCGATTCCGATCATCGACATGATCGGCGAGACCGCGGTACGCGTGGCTTCCCACAGCCCCTCTTTACATAAAGTCGGGCTCCTTGCCACCGCCGGGACGCTGCGTAGCGGTCTCTACCAACACGCCTTTGCCAGCAAAGGGATTGAGATACTTGCCCCGAGTGACGAGCAGGAATCAATTGTGATGGGCGCGATACACGGGATTAAGGCGGGAAGCCACGATGTGCGTAGTCAGTTGATCGCAGTGGCAAGGGATCTCATCGATCAGGAGGCGCAGGGAATCATCCCTGGGTGCACCGAACTCTCCCTGGTCGTCTCTCAGGGCTCGCTTTCGGTTCCTGTCTTTGATCCCCTCTCCATTCTAGCCGAATGTGCAGTAGCGTTGGCGACGGATGTCAAGGAGGCATAATGTCATTCGTGCTGCGGGACCTTGGGATCACGATCGGGCGGATGCCGCCGGGAAGGACGAACGGGATTACCGATGTCCCAGGTGTACTCGTAGGCCACACAACGCTGATCGAGGGAGACAGGACCCGCACCGGTGTTACCGCGATCATTCCCCATTCTGGGAACCTGTTCTACGAGAAGGTGCACGCGGCAGCGGTGACGCTAAACGGGTTCGGGAAGGCGGTCGGTCTCCCGCAGATCAACGAGCTCGGTACGATCGAGACCCCAATCCTCCTCACCAACACGCTCAATGTGGGGAAGGTGAGCGACGCTCTTATTGCGTGGGTCCTTGAGCACTATCAGCTCTCGGATCGCCCGATCGTCTCGATCAATCCAGTCGTTGCGGAGTGCAACGATTCATATCTGAACGATATCCAGGTGCGTCCCATCGAGCAGGAGCACGTCTTTCAGGCACTGGATAGCGCTTCCTCTGAAGCTGTTGCGGAAGGTGTCGTCGGCGCCGGCGTCGGAATGAGTGCCTTCGAGTTCAAGAGCGGTATCGGGAGTGCATCGCGTACCGTGAAGTTTGCTGATGAGGAGTACACAATAGGCGTTCTCTCGTTGCCTAACTTTGGCCGCCGGGAAGAATTGGTCGTATGCGGTATCCCGGTCGGCTGGAAACTACGCGATTACGAGCGAAGCTTGCCCGATTCGGAAGAAGGGTCCATCGTAATTGTAATTGCGACTGATCTACCTCTATCTCACCGGCAACTGGTGCGGATCGCAAATCGGGCAAGCTTTGGCATCGCTCGCACCGGAGGTATGTGTCATAACGGAAGTGGTGAGTTTGTCATTGCTTTTACCACGGCGAACAAGGTGCCTCATGATTCCAAACAGGTCTTCCTTGATGAACGAAGACTAAACGATGCGCACTCAGCGATCAACACCGTCTTTCAGGCCGTGATCGAAGCAGTCGAGGAATCGATCCTCTGTGCGCTCTTTAGCGCGGAGACCGTTGTGGGAAGGGAAGGGCACCGACGGATTAGTATCCCTATCTCCCAAGCTCTTTCTCTCTCAAAGCGCGCGGAGTGCTGAGCACGTAAGCGTTTTCTCCCGAACTATTGACATCGGAGAGGAATCGTGCTATAGTGGTCATACCGGTATGAAAATTAATGTATCACTACCAGGAAACTTGCCCGTGCAAGAGAAGAAAAGTGTCTATGTGGCGAAGTGGCTTATCTCAGCTGTTAAGAAGGGAACATGGAAAGTTGGAGACAGGCTACCACCAGAGAGGACAATCGCGGAGAGACTGAACGTGAGCCGCACGGCAGTGCGAGAGGCGCTTAGTTCACTTCAGATTGTGGGGCTTGTAGAACCCCGAGTCGGTGATGGGAACTATATAGTCGCCTTAATTGAAGAGAAGATTGCCATTGATGAAGCGGTAGCCGCACTCCAGGAGAGTGAAAGCCTGGTCGAGGTATGGGAAGTAAGAAAGAGAGTGGAACTCATACTGGCAAAGTTAGCGGCAGATAAAGCAAACGAAGAGGATCTGTTGGAAATCGAAGGCTGCATAGAGAAAATAGAGGAAGCAGTAGAAAGGGGAGATCCAGATGAGTATCTGGTTGCAAATAATGACTTTCATCTTGCCATTGCTGAGGCGGGGAAGAACACTTTCCTAAAACGCACCCTGTTACCACTATTAGAGATTACGAAACATCAATTGGGGAAACAAATAAATGTAAAATATATTTCAATACATGTCACTGATCTTGTGGACAAACACAAAGATATCTACACCGCTATTAAGAAACACGATTCTGAAAGCGCTGTGCATTTGCTTGCCCAGCACTTTGCTGCTTCCGAGGATTTCTTTTTGCATGGAGCTTTCAATGATAGTTAAGCTTTTAAATTCCGAATTAATTTCTGATGTATGAGGAGGTGATAAGGAGGGTCATAACAAGTGGGCGTAGCGTACAGGTTAGTAACATACAAAGGGAGGCAGAAATGCGACAAACGAGTGTAGTATTAGTCTTGATAGCCGTGCTATTGCTGAGCACTGCAATAGCAGTAGGCCAAACTGAACCACAGTATGGCGGCACCCTAACCATTGCTTCTTCACAGACATTTCGTGGGTTCAACCCTATGTTTGACCGCGAGAATTATTCCGCGTATGTAATTAATCAGATCTTTGATGATTTGATTTGTCTTGATCCCGACACACTGGAGCCAGCTCCTTACCTTGCTGACTAATGGGATATCTCGGCAGATGGATCGGAGATAGTATGGCATCTTC
>CAYQFN010000054.1:0-10908 GCA_964416685.1 uncultured Thermotogae bacterium
CTCACCTCACCCCGATCCTCTCCTACCAAGGAGAGGGAGATAGGGAAACCCTGTGACAAGACCACAGGGAATCTCAAGTTAACAGGTCACGGATCTTTATTCTTCGTCCACTTCGTGCTCTTTATGGTGAATTCTTGGCATCAGGTCTGCGTGAACTGGAGCCAGAGGTGACTACGCACTCCTGTCTGCCTCCTGCCTGTCCTTCGGACGCAGACAGGCGCTGGCACAGGCAGGCGAAACGACAAGGAAGCAAATCTTTCTCAGCTAGCTATTGCATTGGCTCTATGCATTCTGTAGGATAATCAGTCATGAACTTGGCAATATGGCCCCTTGTGATCTCATCACTGCTGTTCGTCTTTACGTATGTGGGGATACTCTCGGAGAGGATCCATCGTACGATCATCGCGCTGGTTGGTGCAGTGCTGATGATCATCGCTGGTACGTGGCTCGGTTTCTATACCGATATCGAAGCGATCGAGGCGATCGACTTCAACACGATCAGTCTCCTCCTTGGAATGATGCTCATCGTCGGCGTTCTCAAGAAGACTGGCCTGTTCGAATACCTTGCCATTCGTGTTGCTCAACGCACAAAAGGCAGCCCGTGGAAGCTGATGGTGCTCCTCGGTTTGTTTACGAGTCTTGTCTCCATGGTGCTGGATAACGTCACCACAATTATAATCGTTGCTCCCGTCACGCTATCTATCGCCGAGGTGATCGGGATAAGCGCGGTCCCTCTCTTGCTCGGGGAGGCTCTCATGTCAAACATCGGGGGGGTTGCCACCCTCATCGGTGATCCCCCGAACATCCTCATCGGCTCCGCCGCCGGGCTCTCCTTTAATAGCTTCATCGTACACCTGGCGCCGATCGTGCTCGTTGTCTGGGTTATCGTACAGGCGCTGCTGTTATTCATCTTTCGTAATCAATTGCGACAGCAACCCAAGAACCTCTCTCAGCTAGCCAAGCTAGACCCGACACGCGCTCTCACAGACCGCAAGACGGCTAAGCAGATCCTCATCGTCCTCGCTGGTACGATCGCCCTCTACTTCGTACACGACACGATCCACCTCAACCCGGGGCTTGTAGCGCTGCTCGGTGCATCGATCGGCCTCTTGTGGATACGCCCTCCGCTCGACGAGATACTGCACGAGGTGCACTGGGACATCCTCCTCTTCTTCATCTCCCTGTTCATCATTGTCGGAGGACTGGAAGCGGCAGGTGCACTCAGATTGATCGCAAACCAGATCGGTGCACTGACCGAACACGGGATGATCATCGCTGTGCTCGCCGTGCTTTGGATCAGTGCGATCATGTCAGCCGTGGTGGACAACATTCCGTTCACCATCGCGATGCTCCCGATCATCGCCGGGCTGCAGAGTCACGGGATGAACGTCACTCCGCTGTGGTGGGCGCTCGCCCTCGGCGTCGGATTTGGAGGGAACGGAACGCCGATCGGATCGACCGCGAGTGTCGTCACTGTCTCCATCAGCGAACGAACGGACAATCCGATCACTTTCCGCATGTGGATCCGCAGCGGAGCGATAACATCGTTCGCTAGTTGTCTGATCGCAAGCGCGCTTCTTATCCTCGCACTCAAGCTCGGCCTCATGTAGAATCGTTAAGAGGTGATCTTGTTGCCCAACCCCACAATCATCGATACACACCAATTCGGCAGGATGCACGCCGGGGCGGCCTACTATCTGCGAGGCAAGCGTCATGCCCTGATCGAGACGGGAACGTCACTGTCCGCAGCGCACATCATTGATGCGCTTCCGGAACGCGTAGAGCTTGACTACATCTTCGTCACCCACGTCCACCTTGACCATGCAGGAGGGGCGGGAGAACTGGCGCGCAGGTATCCGCATGCCTCGGTCATCGTTCATCCCCGTGGAAGCAAGCACCTGATCGATCCCACCCGGCTGGTGGAGAGCGTGCGCGCGGCAACGGGAGAGATGTTCTCCCTCTATGGAGAGGCGATCCCGATCGACGCTGAGCGCGTGCACGCAGTGGAGGACGGTGAGCGTTTCGACTTGGGGAATGGGATCATCATCGAGGCGATCTATTCCCCCGGCCATGCTCCGCACCACGTTTGTTACTTCGAACCCGAAGGGCGGACGCTCTACACCGGCGACGCCGCTGGAGCGCTGCGCAATGGGGCGTTGTATTGCACGACCCCCCCACCGAGCTTCGACTTGGAACTGAGCCTGCACACGATCGATCGCCTGCGTTCTCTTAAGCCGAGGCGCATCTTTTACACCCACTTTGGTCCGGGAGATGATGCCGATCGGCTGCTTGCAAGCTACGGCGATCTCCTGAAGCGATGGGGGGACGAGATCGATGCACGGCGTGGGCATATGGAGCCGTCCGAACTGATCGATGACGTGCTAGCGGACGAGAGTCTCGTCCCACCCGGATTCAATGAACAGCTTCGTTCGGAGCTTGCGATGTCGGTGCGCGGGGTGCTTGGCTACTTGGAGCGCGTAGCGTCGTGATCGCGCGCGTCTTCCTTTCCCTTCCCATTGATCATCCGTTTGATTTCGAGGTGAGGCGTGATCTAGAGGAAGAGATCGCTATCGGCAAACGCGTTATCGTTCGCTTTCGGGGCAAAGAGAGAACGGGCATCATCCAGTCGCTGAAAGACAAGAGCGACCACCCAGGCATGCTGGAGCCCGTGTTGAGCGTTCAGTCTGACCCATCGTTCACTCCCAACGCGCTCTCGTTCTGCCTGGAGACGGCCACGCACTACCTCTCTCCACCGGGACTATTCGTCAATCGGCTTCTGCCGCGCACGGCGAACACCCATAGAGAAAGGTACTTGAGACCAGTCGGAAAACTTGATGAGATAGCAGCGCACATCCAATCACTCTCCAAGCGCGCCCCCCGCCAGGCGGAGGTGCTCCGCTTTCTCTTGACAGCGGGAGAAGCGTGCGCGGAAACAACTCTAAAGCGAGACCTGAAAACGAGCGCAAGCGTGATAAACCGATTGATCAGCATCAAGCTGATCGAGGAGCTCCCTGTTGCGACTGGGACAGTGCGCACGCCAAGCGTCCCTAGCGAAGAGGCAAAGAGCGTACACCGGCACACGCTGCTCTTCTCGCGTGCACGGATCGATGAATACGCTCGCATGATCGAACAGACACGAGCCAGAGGGGAACCCGTCCTCCTCCTAGCACCGGAGATCCTCCTCGCACGCGGCATTTTCGCCGCTCTGCAGCGATCGCTTCACGCTCCGATTCTTCTCTACCACAGCGATCTTCCAGAAGGAGAGAGGGGACGCGTGTGGAACGATGTATCCCGCGGGAGAGCGGATGTCATCGTAGGAACGCGCTCGGCCCTCTTCCTTCCCTTTCCTCGCCTTGGACTGGTAATCGTGGATGATGAACAGGACCGCTCGTACAAGCAGGATGAGATGGTGCCTCACTACAACGCGCGTGACGTGGTGGCGAGGAGGGGCGACGTTCAAGCGATCTTCGGATCGGCCGCCCCATCGATTGATACCTTCTACCGCGCGCAGAGGGGATTGATCAGCATCGTCCGCAAACCCGACAGACGTCCGTGGCCAGAGGCGAGGATCATCGACATGCGCAAGGAGAAGGGAACATTGAGCGATGCGCTGCTCGATGCCATTGCCGAAACGTTAGCTGCCGGGAAACGCGTGTTGCTTGGGGTGAACGCCCGCGGTCACTTCCAAGCTGTACTGTGCAAGAAGTGTGGCCAGCCGCTGCGTTGTCCGCATTGTGGGGCCAACCTGACCTACGATGTGCGCTCGGCGCAGCTCGTCTGCCGCGTGTGCGGGATAGCGCAGCCGCGTATGACCTGCCCCAACTGCGGCGGGCGCAGCCTACGCTTCGTCGGAATAGGCAGCGAACGCATTGAGGAGGAGATGAAAGTGCGTTTCCCGAACGCGCGCATCGCGCGCATCGACGGAAGCTCACTTTCGAGTAAGGGCGCGCTGACGAGGGCGGAAGAAGCGATCGGTGGCGAGGCGCAGATCATGGTCGGCACCCCTGTGGCGACAAAGGGGCCCGTGATCCGTAATCTCGGCTTGGCCGCGGCGATCGGATCGGACGCGATCCTCGCCCGGCCGGACTTCCGCGCCGCCGAACGGGCATACCAGTACCTCACCGGTTTGTTCGGGCGATTGGACGAGGGGGGCGTAGCGATCATTCAGACCAGCTACCCAGAGCACTACGCCGTTGCCGCGGCAGCTCGTGCTGACTACGACCTGCTTTACAGTCGCGAGATCGCTGAACGTGAAGCGATGTTCTACCCTCCATTTTCTCACCTCGCTCGCCTCCTCATACCGCACATGGGGAAGGCCGACCGCTTGATCCACATACTAGGTGAGTACGACGTGCGCGTCATCGGGCCCGCGCCACACCCCAGGAAGCAAGGGCGGGATCTCATCCTGATAAAGGGAAAGGATGGCGACGTTGTGCGTGCAGCCTGTGCGCGGGTGCGCGCGGAGATCCCGGGAAAGAGCGGTAATATCGTTGAAATAGACATCGATCCCGAGCAGATCTAGCTTAGGTGAATCTCGATGATGTCCTTGTCGGCGAGTGCATGCGTCGCTGGAACCTGCTGCCCGTCGAAGCGCCCGGACCCCCACACGCGGATGTACTTGAGACGATCGACGAAATCGCGGTGCACTGCGCTAACCGCATCGAGCGCCGTGCTCCCAGCGGGGAGTACGTATGGCTCCACCATGTCCGCCGGTTTGCCAGGGAGCTTCGTGTACACTCGAATAACGTTTAGGGCTTCAAATACCTGTTCGCGCAATGCGTCAAGCCCCGTCCCATCTACGGGGGACACGACGATCACTGGGAAGAAGAGATCAGAGAGTTCCTCTACCTGCGCTGCAAGGTCACCGTAATCTGCCCGCGTGAGGACGATCCGGCAGGGCACATCGCGCACACGCATCTCCTCCTCCGTGTTCTCCTTCTCCTCCACAAGCCTGATGTGGTGCTCTTCGAGGAGCAGGATGATCTCCTCCACGGCATCGATGAGTTTCTCGATCCCGTCGCTGCCATCGAGGGTGAGAAGGGAGAGGTTCGACTGGCGCACGAGGCTGTACAGCCACGGCTCGCTGTACTCGGCGCTGATCGGAGGGAGATCGATCAGCTGGATCTGCACATCCTCAAACTTCATCATACCAGGGAGAGGCAAGACAGTGGAATAGGGGTAATCGGCGACCTCGGGATGCGCATTTGTCAGTGCGGCAAGAAGGCTAGATTTGCCACTGTTCGGCGGACCGAGGAGAACGACCTGCCCCGCCCCTTCACTCTCGATGTGGTCAAGCTGCGGGCCCTTGTGGTGCGACGATTTACCCTGTGCTTCCTTTAGCTTAGCGATCCGGCGCTTTATGTCGGCCTGCATGTGGTCCGTCCCCTTGTGCTTGGGGATGGTGGCGAGCATCTTCTCGAGCGCAGCGAGCTTGGCTTGTGTGTCCTTGGCCTCACGAAATTCGTTTCGCGCCTTCAGAAAGTCGGCTGTCAGATTGGCCGGCATACGATTATGCTCACCTCACTCGTTGTGCGGAATCCTCACCGTGCTCCCGCCGATGAACTCCCGTACGACCGCATCGCCAGGGATGAGCGAGAGGTCATTCACCTGCTGCATGCTCAGGCCCTCGATTGCATCCAGGAGTTTGCTCACGCGCTGGTAGCGAATGCGGGCATCGAGGAACGACGCGTACTGGTCGAGGCTACTCGGCTCCGGCCAGATGCTGTTGTTCCCGGAGAAGAACGGCTTCAACGCGGGAAGGTCGAACGGCATCCCTCCGTTCACGACGTAATCGGCGAGCCCCTTGAGCGGGATGATGGAGAAGAGCTCTCCTTCGCGCACGTAGTGCCAGTGCAGGAGCGTAGAGAGGGGGGGATGGTTGCGGTGGACGACATCGCGCAGCGATCGCCGCAGGAGGCGCACATCTTCAAAGCGGGTCAGGCGCTCACCGCTCCAATCCATCTCCACGAGCGGCTTCATCATCGCACTCTCGTAGAGCGGATTCATCGACTCGATGTACAACCTGAAGATCACTTGCGGATCGATCCCCTCCGCCATTGGCGGGTAGAAGCCGTGCAGGCAGTCGAGGAGGAGGATCTGATCGGGCTCCCGCGACACCTTCTTCATCGCGATGCGTCTGCCTTCCTTGAAGCTGTACACCGGCTTATCGATCGTCTCGCCCGCCAGAAGAGCGCGCAGATGAGCGTTTAGAAGCTGAATATCCAGCGCCTCTGGGGTCTCATAGTTGCGGTCGTTTATCCAGTCACTTGGGTGTTCGATCAGCGGCCAGAAATAGTCATCGAGGTTCAGCATCAGGAAGCGCAACCCCTTACTGCGCAGCCGATCGGTCAATTTAACCGTGGTCGTCGTCTTCCCAGACGATGATGGCCCGCTTACCCAGATCATCTTGATCTCATCGCCGGCCTCGATTCGCTCGACGACCCTTGATGCAGCCGCATCGAGTGAAGCCTCATACGCTCCCAGTGACTCATCGATCAGCGATTTGATCCTCCCGCTCTTCACGATCTCGTTCAGGCCATCGACCGTGTCGCACCCGTGCGCGCGGTTCCACTCCAAGAGCGGCTCCATTTGCGAAGGCGGATACCCGTTGCGGACGAATTGCTCCTGCGTTATCGCTCCCTGGCGCACCCAGTGATGCCCCCAGCGAAAGGTGGTGTAAGCATCAGCAGCACGCGTGAACCCCGTACTGCGCAGCACGTGCAGTACGACGTCCTGGATCTCCTCCACCGTGGGCGGGAAGTTCGCCACCAGGTGATGCGGGTCGCCGTTTAAGACAATGACAACAAGATCTGAGAGAAACGAGGCGATCCCGTCATCTCCCGCTCCTGCGGCGAAGATCCGATCGTTGATCCCCTCAAGGTAGTCCTGTTCGAAACCGCCGATCGAGTCCGCCGCGCGGCGGATTGCATACGAAATCCTACCTTGATCGAAGCTGACCAGGGCATGATTACGCTTCATCACCTTACCGATCTTGTTCACAACTGCCATAGTGCCACCATTATAGCGCAAACCGCGTCAATGAACGATCCGGACTCACTCTCCATCATTCATTCCGGCTCTCTGTCACTTCAACCGAACACTCACGCAGAGACGCGGAGCCTCTCATACACGAGCAAAGCTGCTTCACTATGAAGCACACGAAGGAGAGAAGAACAAAGAGTCTGATCCCGGGCGCAAGTTTGGAGACATCGCACAGGCAAGCATCGCCCTTGACAACTCACCCAGTTCCATTCTTCGTGCCTGCCTGTCCTTCGGACGCAGACAGGTCCTTAGTGCTCTTTGCGGTGAATTCTCCTTGGTATCTGTCCCATGTAAAGCCGAACCAGAGGCCACTACGTACTCGATACGACGAGGAGGCTTCACTCCTCAATGCGCAGCTCGATTGAGTCGAAGTAGGCGTCGCACGCCTCTGCATGGCTCTCATCTCCGAGAACAATTAGCCACTGCCCACCATCCTTTACCACCGATCCACTCGTCCCGGAGGCGTAGAGGACGTCGTTTATGTAAAACTCATAGCCATCTGGGGAGAAGATAAACTTGTACGTGTACCACAGGTAGACACCGGGGATGAATGGAAGGGGGTGCTCGACATCCGTTCCGCACGCATTGACCTCATGGATCTGCGCCCCGCCGCCGGTATCGGTGTACAGGTAGTAAGGGAGCCCAGGCGTGGGTGCATCGAGTGACTCTCGCAGCGGGTAGATGGCGAGCATCTGGGAGTCCTTCGTCTTGCTCATCATCGCCTCGCAGGTGAAGACAAGCCGCTGCCCGACCCGTAGCGGTGGGAGGTCCACGCTTACGTAGCGGCGTTGCCAGCGATCTCCCCCGCTGTGAATGTGCAACACATAGCCGTGTCCGCCGGACAGGTTCTCAATCGTCCCCTCGCCGGCGCTTGCCCACTGCGGGTCGAGCTGCCAGCGATCGAGCGCGGCGTCACCATCTGAGAAGTCATCGTGAAAAATCGTACTCCCGCTCTGGGCATAGACGACGGCCGGGCTGCTTACAGATGCCATCTGGCCCGCACTGTCGTGCACTTTTAACGTGACAGTGTAAGTCCCGGTCTGCGTGTAGATGTGATCTACCTTCTGTCCGTCCCCCTCCTGTCCGTCGCCGAATGTCCAGTGGTAGGAAACGATGGCAGCCTGCGCATAGGAGGCAGAACCATCGAATGTGACGCTTTTTCCCGCATAGATCACCACCGGTTGCACATTAAACTGTGCCACTGGACCGGTATCAAAGAGCGAACACCCTCCCAGCAGCGCAAGAACAAGGAAAAGCGACAGACCAAGGAAGTAACCACGTTTTTTACTAACCAACTTGCACCAGCTCTTCCTTGGGGAAGCTTGTCAGCACCTCGCACCCGTTTTTGGTGACCACCGTCAGGTCTTCAATGCGCACCCCGCCGAACCCAGGAAGGTAGATCCCCGGCTCCACGGTGACCGTCATCCCCGCCTCCAACGTGTCGGTGCTCATCGGCGATAGACGAGGACCCTCGTGCACCTCCAGCCCGACGCCGTGGCCAAGCCCATGCTGGAAGTGATCACCGTAGCCTCTTGCTGTGATCAGATCGCGAGCTGCGGCATCGACCGCTTTTCCGCTTGCTCCCTCGCAGACGGCGGCAATACCAGCCATGTTGGCAGCAAGGACAATGTTGTAGATCTCCTGCGCTTTGGCAGTCGGTTTTCCCACTGAGAAGACACGCGTCATGTCCGCGCAGTAGCGATCGAGCTTTGCCCCGATGTCGAACAGAAGCAGATCGCCCTGTTTCAGCGTGCGGTCCCCGGGCTGATAGTGAGGCAAAGCCGCGTTCTCCCCCGCGGCGACGATCAGATCGAACGCCACCTGCTCTGCTCCTTTCTCGCGCATGATAAACTCGAGCCGCAGTGACAGCTCGCGCTCGCTCATCCCCACCTTGATTCCCCGGACCAGCTCATCGAGCGACTCTTCCGTGAGCTTGACTGCCGCCCGGATGCGCTCGATCTCTTCTGGCTCCTTTATCCGCCGCAAGTCGTTTACCGGATCCTCGGTGATGATGATCTCAGCACTAGCCTTCTCGCGCAGCTTGTTCACAATAGAACAACTCATGCGAACTCCAGAGACGGCAAGACGCGCGATGTGCGCTTCGCCAATTGCGGCGCCAATCTCATCCAGGTACGATCCGCTCACCTGGCGCACAGGAACATTCGGGATTTCGCGCTTTGCTTGCTCCGTGTAGCGCGAATCTGTGATCAGAAGAGGTCCCTTTGCCGACACAACGAGTGCCCCTTCGCCAGTGAAACCTGTTAAGTAGTACATGCTCGGAAAGTCCGATCCTTCCGTGTTATATACCAGGAAGGCATCGGCATCGATCTTCTTTGTAAGTACTTCGCGACGCTTGTTGTAATTCATCTCACTCTCCCTATCTCTCGGCGCCCATTGTGTCTTGGGCGCCATCAGAAAACGAGGATACGTCCCACACACGGCCTTGTCAAAGCTACACCCACTTTGTAGAATCACCCTATGATCGAGCTAACAGAATTGCGCAAGCGGATCTCGCGTGTTAAGGATGACCTCAACAGCGAGGTTCCGGCGCTAAATACGTTGGAATCGCTTGAGACGTTCCGTATCGAATTCCTCGGACGAAAGGGGAAGATCTCCGAGCTGTTCAAGCTGTTAGGACAGGTCGAGCAGGGCGAACGGGCAGCGGCAGGAAAGCTCTTAAACGACCTAAAGCAGGAGGCAAACGCGATATTTGCCTCCCGGCATGAGGAGCTAGGAAGAGCTGCCCTCGATAAGCAGATCGCGAGCGAGCGGATCGACCTCACCCTCCCCGGCGTCTATCACCCACTCGGGCACAAGCACCTGTTGACGCAGGTGCAACAGGAGATCGAATCGATCTTCCTGCGCATGGGGTTCGATGTCGCTGCCGGGCCGGAGATCGAGGATGAATACCACAACTTCGAGGCACTGAACATCCCGGCCGATCACCCCGCGCGCGACGACTGGGACACATTCTACATCGACGATGAGACGCTCCTGCGGCCGCATACTTCGCCAGTGCAGATCAGGGTGATGGAACAGACCAAGCCGCCGGTGAAGATCATCTGCCCCGGTCGCTGCTACAGGCGCGATACGCAGGACGCCACCCACTCGCCGGTCTTCCATCAGGTCGAGCTGCTGTGGGTCGAAGAGGGGCTGTCGCTTGCCAACTTGAAGTATCTGCTCGAGGTGTTCATCCACGAATTCTTCGGCGAGGGGTACGAGATGCGCCTTTCCGGTGATTTCTTCCCGTTCACCGAGCCGTCGGTGCAGGTGCACATGCGCGCCCCCGGGGCGGAAGACTGGTTGGAGATTATGGGGGCAGGGATGGTCGACCCGGCGGTACTGACAAACGTCGGCTACGACCCCGAAGCAGTGACTGGATTTGCCTTTGGCCTGGGGATTGAGCGAATGGCGATGCTCCGCTACGGGATCGAGGACATCCGCCTCTTCTTCGGAAACGACCTGCGCTTCATCACGCAGTTCTGAAGGACCCATAGGTTTCCAGCGATCAGCAATCAGCCGCAAGCCTTAAGTATGGAGCCTCCGTGGCACATCTCTCCGATTCGGAGTCCCCGTAATTCTTCACTCGGCTCACGCACCGTACTTCGACCGGAAGTTACGCTTACGCAAGTGCTTTGCATATATGTCATGCCAACTCGCTGTTTGTTACTCGGTACGATGAATCCTTTGTGCAGCGCATCCTTTAGTTTTTTCCCGACACTCTTCTAAGGTCTTCTCCTCGGTGATGACTTCAGGCCAGTCGACCAATTGACCCACATATAGGAGCCTGTTGCGTAAACAGTTTCTATCGCTCGCCTTCATACTCGGCTCCTAGTTTCAAGCATTTTACCGCAGAGGACGCAAAGG
>CAYQFN010000055.1:0-10720 GCA_964416685.1 uncultured Thermotogae bacterium
TGAAGAGCGCCGACTCTAGGATCTTCTGAAGCTGTGGCAGGTCCTGCGGCAGGCAGACTACAAATAGCTGTAAGCGATGGCGATCGCTCCTGTAAGGAATGAGTGCGTGTGGAATACCCTTCAGGCTTCGCTCTAGCGAATCCAGATTGACCAGAGGTAGTGTCCCCGTCATCACGCAGAAGCGCTTCAGCTCCTGAAGGGAACCTATGTCGACCTTCAACGGACCGAGCATCTCTACGTGCGAGCGCTGCAGCTTAACATGATCAATCTCGCGGTGAAGGCTCCTCTCTTCCTCGCGTAATGATCGCTGCTGTTCGCGCTTCTGCGCCATCTCTTCGCTTAACTCGTCCAGTTTCTTCTGCAACGCTTCTGGATCGAGCGGCGAGATATCGCTTGAGAGCGGTCCAGCAAGATCGACGCCGAGGAATGACGCCGTCTCCCGCAGCGCCGCCTCGATTGCGGAGAGATCGATGAACGACAGGTACTTGGAGAGCTTCGGTACCTGGCTTGCCACACCAGGCTGCATCCGGCCAAACCGTCCCAGCTTCTCCCACAATAGAGTCTCATCCTCACGAGGAAGGAAGATGCTCACCCGCTCCATCTTCTCCGTCGTGAACATGTCAGTTTCGCACCTTTGCCCTTTCTATGGCCTCGATCAGCCAGGAGAGTTCGATCTCTTTTAGGTACACATACCCGATCACGCTTCCGATCCCGGGATCAGAGATGATGAAACTGTGGCGCACTAGCCCAACGAGCTGGCGATCGAAGAGCAGGTCTGAAAGCCCTACATCGAATTCCTGAGCTTTCTCCCATTCTTCCCTGAGCTCGCCCGAGAAGAAGCGTGCCATCCGGCGCCATCCCTCACCCTCTTCGATAATTATCCGCAGCTCGTCCTGTGGTATGAGCGGGCGGAAGTCGGGGAGGAAGTTGATCATTTCGGGGAATGAGTAGCCGTATTCCCTCAGCCTGAATGCCCAGGAGAGGATCTCTTTCAAGAGGCGGTTTTGCAGTATACGTTTTGTACCCACGCCAGCAGCCTTGTAATGTCCGATCAGGTTTTCCAAGTACACATTATCGAGCGCCACTTCGTAGTTGAACGTGCTCCCCACATCGCCCACTTGCCGGTGCACCGCCTGAAGCTTTGTTCGGTAGCGACGCCAAGGGATCTCTTGCAGCAGAGCCTCCAGCCCACCGGCGCTGAGCCACTTCTTGTAGTCCACTTTCTCCCAAGGAAGATGAAAGATCTTCTCCATGGCCTGTTCGGCCGGAAGGTGATAGACCTGCGCGCGGATGATTGTCTTTAGGTTCTCCACGCGATAGCGCGCCAGAACGTCTACAAGGAGGGCACGATCGTTCCCCTGCAGGGAGAAGAATAGGTTCTCGATGTCGAGAAAGAGTCCGCGCCGCAGGTTATCGGATGCTCCACTTTGGTCACCCTCTCCAAGGGCAGGGCCGTAGTTTGTGTTATGCAGCCGCTGGATGATCGCTTCCATCCCCGCGCTTTCAAGTGTCTGAATGTCATCACGCGCGAGCATACTCGCGAGCTTGCCGTGAATCTTGGTTACAAGAAAGTCATATTCAGACATATCAATCTCCCGAACGCGAGATGACTTCGTCAAGCGCGCGCAGCGCTTCCTCCATTACCAGCTCTTCTTTCTCATGGAAGCGCTTCTCGATTTCGCCCGCCAACTGCCTGTAGCCTTCCTCCAGTTTCGCGACCTGGGCATGCGCATCCGCCTCAGCGCGCGCCTTTAGCTTGGAAAGCTCTTCCTGCGCCCGCTCCTGCGCCTTGCCCAGTTCCTCCTCCGAGCGCGCACTAGCATCAGAAATGATTCTATCTGCCTTGTCGCGTGCGTCTTGCTCGATCTTACGCGCTTCTTCTTCCGTTGCTAAGATTCGTTCTAGGTATTTCTCCATCTTTTCATCCCTTCTTAATAGTCGCCCACGCTACGAAGAGTACCCCCGTCTCTTCATCAGAGCCACACTCAATCCTAACATCAGGAGAGCATACGTAGCAAGGACGGTCAGTTCTACCCATATCCCAGAGAAGCCTGCCCCGCGCAACATTATCGCACGCAGCGCGCGATTAAGATAAGTCAATGGAAACAGGAAGACCAACGGGCGCAGTGCCGGTGAGAGTGCCTCGATCGGCCAGAACGCTTCGGTGAGGATCAGCCCTGGGAGGATGATGAGAAGCGCATACTCCACAGCCTGGAACTCATTCCTGGCCAGCCCTGAGAGGAGGGTCCCCAATCCTTGCAGACCGATCGTATAGACGATGATCACAAGCAACATCAGACCGAGGCTCCCGACGAACATTGTGTGGAACAGAAAATAGGCGATGAGGATCACCTCACCCGCCTGTACCAGAGAAATGAGAGTAAACGCAAGTGTGTAGCCCATGCTGAGTTCCCACGGACGGATGGAGGACGTCAGCAGCCGTTCGAGAACGCCGCTTCGCTCCTCGCGAACAAGCGAGATGAGGGTAAGCATAGAGGTGATCACCGTGACGGCAAAACCTATGACTCCGGGTGAGTAGTAGTCCATGTAGCTCGCCCCAGCCGCGTAGATATCGTCAGTATGCATCATGTCGCTCCAGTTCAGAGGCGCATCCTCTCTCTCCAAGTAGGACAGGAAGAGGCTGTTGAGGCTAGAGCGCACCGTCGCTTCAATCGTGTCAGCAGCGGGAACATTTGACCTATCCACGCTCAGAAGTAGGGGTGGAGCACTCCCTTCGTTTGCGCCACGCGGCAACAGGTGAACAGTCTGCCCGTGATAGGAGTAGGCCATCTCCCCCTTCACTGATAGTACGTGGTCTATCAAGTCTTGCGAAAACCCAGGAGCGATCTCGATTACCGCACGCGCCTTTCCTCTCTTTACGAGATCCTGTGCCTGTTTTGCATCGTCTGTGACGCGTGCACGGAAGACATGATCCCCAAACCCGCTGATCAGGTCTTCAGAAAGCCTTTTCTCGACCGTGATCATGCCGAATTCTTTCGTGTTCACCGTAATCTTGCCCGAGTCGTGGTTCACGATGACCACGGAGATGTCGGTAGGAGTCCCTGAAAAGGCGTAGCCGAATAGGAGGATGAACAACAGCGGTATCGTCCCGAGCATGATCACAGTGAGCCAGTCGTGCCTCAGGCGGCGAAACACATTACGGGCAACAAAGAAGACGTTCATCCTTCCTCCTTCCCTTTTCCAACGAGCTTAAGAAATGCATCCTCCAGCGTCTTGGCGTGCGCCTCTTCCTCCAATACCTGCGGCGGCCCCTCCTCGATCAGCCTTCCCTGGCTCATCAATCCCACGCGGCTACAGCGAGATGCCTCTTCAAGGTAGTGTGTCGTGATGAGGATCGTGGTGCCCTGCACCGATAGTTCCTTGAAGTGCTCCCAGAAAGAGACACGCAGATCCGGGTCGACTCCAGCTGTCGGTTCATCGAGCATGAGGAGCTTCGGTCTATGAATCATGGCCACCGCGAGCGACAGTCGTCGCTGCATTCCTCCGCTCAGGTCGCGCGCCAACGCTTGACGCTTTCCTTGTAGCTCAACCAATTCCAGGATTGTGTCGGCGCGTGAATTGACCTCTTCTCGCGTCATCCCTTGGATTTGACCGAAGAAGCATAGGTTCTCTTGAACAGTAATGTCGTCGTAAATGGCATTCTCTTGCGGCATGTACCCGATCGATCGTAGCACCTTGAAGCTCGGAATGCGCTCTCCAAGGATGTACACCTCTCCTTCATCCGGCCGCAGGATCCCACACAGCATGCGCATCGTCGTCGTCTTCCCGCTCCCGTTCGGTCCGATCAGCCCGTAAATGTCTCCCTCGTCTACGACAAGGTCGAGCCCACGAACGGCGAACACATGCCCGAAGTGTTTTACAAGTCCAGTTGTACGGATGATGGGCTCCTTGGATTCATGTTCTTCCATTACTGCACCTCCTGCGGTATGCGCTTGACACTACGATGAAGGAAGTGACTCGCTCCATGACTGAGCATGTATGTGATCCCAAAAAGGACGTACGTGATCTCTGTCAGTTTCAGGGCAAAGGAGAATCCTACCGCCGCCGCCTTCCCAACACTAAATAGACTAAAGATTCCTATCAGACCACCGTCGATGACGCCCATTCCGCCAGGCGTAATCCACACAAACATATTCAGCAACATGCTCAGGGCGTAGATCAGAGACAGATCGAGGACGGAGAGGACGGTGCCCCCAGTGAAGTACAGAAAAATAAGAGGATTTAAGGCATAGAGGACGGAGGAGAGCACCGCGGGGATGAACGCGAGTTGCGTGTGATGCCTCTTGCCGGGGGAGAATGCGCAATCGATCTCGCGTTCAACTCGCTCAAACCAAACGGTCGCTCGCTCCAGATACCCACGCCAAGGGATGAGCCGTGCCAGGATCCGCAGCGATTTTGTCATCCACGGGTAGTGGCGGCGGAAACTGACGATCGCCCAGGCGAAGAAGAGAAGGCACACGCTTGCCCACGCGAACAATTCCCACCTGAAAAAGTGGGATAGACGCTCAGTGAACAGACCGTATACACTCCCGATAAACAGGAGGAGCATAGCGCTTCCCATATTCAAGAACCGCTCCACGATAATGCTCGACGTCGCCTCCTTCGTCTGCTCTTTAAATCCATGTGTGATCATGTAGACCCGCACCGGCTCGCCCCCGAAGTTCGCCGACGGGGTGATATAGGTGATCGCATACCCAGAAGCGAAGGCACCTAACAGCTCGCGCCACGAGCGCTCCACCCCGTAGGCGTGCAAGAGTATTCGCCAGGTGAGGGCCCAAAGGAAGAAGATTAGGAGAGCATTTACAAAGAAGACTGCCCCACCGAGTGCGCCGAGTGAGAGAAACTCATGCGTAATCCGTCGCCAGCCGACCCAGTGTATTATCGACCACAGGATCGCTCCTCCTATCCCGATCGAGGCGTAGATCATGATCCTTCGCTTCACTTTCTCAGTCATGGCACCACATACCAGGTAATCCCCCATGCCCCGGGCCCCACATGAGTGGCAACCGTGGCCGATGTACGAATCCGCCAGAGCCTATCGATCCGAAACTCCGCCCTCACCATTTCTTCCGCGCGGTTTGCCCAATCTTTGTTGTCCACATCCTCGATGATACAGCGGATACTGCTACCTGCAAATTGATTGTACTCTGATTTCATTAGTTGTCTAAAGAACGAAAGAGCCTGTGCATGCGTGTGAGGCTTAGCGATCGCTTCAGTCATTTCGTTACGATAGGCGATTATCGGCTTGACCGCAAGGAGAGATCCCAGGACAGCCGCAGCGCGGTGGATCCTTCCTCCGTGAGCGAGATACCTCATCGTCTCCAGGGTCATCGCCACATTTGTTCTTACCTTTGCCGCTGCGGCCATCCCTAACACCGCAGCGCGTCCACTCCCTTCGGCCGCAGCGCGGGCCGCCTCCAAGGTGACCATCGTCTGCCCGCCCGCTCCCGCTTCGCAATCGACAATCTCGATATCGAGTTTATTTAACTCCTGCGCCGCCATCCTGGCCATGCTGTAGCCCTTGGAATAGACGGAGGCGATGCTGACATAGACGATTGTATGAGCCTTTTTGGCCGCGGCTTCAAACGCATCCTTGAACTCGCCAAGTAATGGGTGGCTCGTCGACGGGAAGCCCTCTCCTGCGCGGAGAAAGCTGTGAAAATCTGCGTAGTCAAGGTTGATCCCATCGTCATAGGTCTTGCCTGCGTAGGTAACATGGTAGGGGACTAGATCGATATCGAAACGCGAGGCAAGCTCGGGGGTGATCGTGGCGATCGATCCGGTCAGCACCTTTACGGGCTGCATCTTAGATCACCACCGACCAGGATACGCTCCACCTGGTGATTCCCATGCGCAGCAATTTGCAGGGCCTGTCCGACATCGCCGGTGTACAAGTGAACGTGCGTGAGGCTTTGGTTTCCAAGCACAAGTACTGAGTCGACGTGTAGGGCGAGTCTATCTCTTAGCTCCGCCTGCAGGACAGCACGTCTCTGTACGATGAACTCTGTGCAGTGGAGAAGCAGTGCTCTCTCAAACGTCTTGCAATCGATCGCCTCTGAAACCATCTTGCGTTCCATAACCTACTTCCTTATCAGATGAGGGAAGAACCCCTAAATCGCCTTCCCCGCTAGATATCCTTCTCGAACCGCATCGATGATTAACCTTGGACGGACGCAATCGCCGATCGAGCGGAATTCGATCCCGCGTAGCTCTTCCTGAAGATCACTCAATGGCAATGGATCGCGGGCAAGGACAACAAAATCGGCAGGGATTGGACGCGTCTCCCCACGGGAATCTTTGACTTGAACGGTGGTCTCATCGATTCGCTCTACGCTTACCTCCGTGAGGATGGACGCATTGTATTCTTCTAGCTCTCGCAGGATGTAGTCTCGGTAGATCGGTTCCAGATTTGCCGCGATCGTTTTGTACCGCTTGAGCACAGTCACACGGTTCTCCTTTGAGGCCAAGAAGAGAGCAGTCTCCAAGCCAAGCAGCCCACCCCCAATGACCACAATGGTATCGTTTGCGGCGGTTCTTTTACCCGAGAGCATATCCTTTGCCGTCACAACATTGTGCCGATCGGCCCCAGGGATATTCTCTTGTGGGCAGGTGCAACCAATGGCGACGATGATCGCGTCCGGTTGCAACTCATCGACGATCTTCCGCGTAACTTGTACCCCTAGCCTTACCTCAACACCTAAACGAGAGAGTTCACTCCTGTAGTACTCAATGAGCCAACGTATCTTCTCCTTGCCTGGAGGCACAGAGGCAATATTGAGAGTGCCACCGAGGCTTTCTTCCTTCTCGATCAGCATCACCTCGTGCCCACGCAGAGCGGCCACACGCGCGGCCTCCATTCCCGCAGGGCCGCCACCTACAACCAGGACCTTCTTTGGCTCTGCTACGGGAGAGATCTGCGCGAATCCCTCATCCATCCCAACGATTGGATTCACTCCGCAGCGCAGGGGCTGATCCTGATGATGGCGTGCTTTGATACACTCACCGCAACCGATGCACTTACGAATTTGCTCTGGATGCCCCGTGCGTGCCTTCTCCGGCCAGTCGGGATCAGCGATCAGGGTGCGCCCAAGAACGACCAGGTCGGCCTCATTGTGGGCCAGCAGCCGCTCGGCGAACTCCGGCTCGCGGATCACGCCAACAGCAGCGATCGGGACCGCTGTTACCTCCTTAAGCCCCTTTGCTAGATGCGCCCGCCAACCCTGCGGGTAGGGCATCGGTTCCAGGCGCTTCTCCTTTGGACACAGGCCAAGATCGGCCTGTATCATTTCGATCCCGATCGCTTCAAGGCCAGTTGCTAGCGCCTTCCCCTCTTCGGGATCGATCCCGCCATCGACCATGTCATCTGCTGCAAAGCGTATGGTGATTGGGAACCTTCCTCCGCACAGCTCCCTAATTCGCTCTACAATATCGGCTACGAACCGCAGCCGATTCTCGCGCGACCCTCCGTAGCGGTCGCTGCGTTTGTTTGAAAGAGGGGAAAGGAATTGGTTGATCAGCAGGCCGTGCCCGCCCTGTAGCTCCACCATGTCGTAGCCGGCACGCTTGGCGCGCAGTGCCGCGTTAGCGTATCTTTCTACGAGATTGTTGATCTCTTCGCTCGTCAGCTCTTTGGGGAGGACGCCGTCTTTTCGCAACGGCGTAGGGGAAGGAGCTACTGGGCGGCGCCCTCCGTTGAACTTGAGCGAAGCATTGAGTCCTGGATGCGTGAGCTCGATCGATATCTTCGCACCCTCATCGTGCACCGCGCGCGCTAGCCTTGCTAGGCCCGGGATGAACTCATCGGAGTCGATCCGCGGTTGCGTCGCCCCGTGACGAGACGCTGGATAGTCGATGCACGCGTTCTCCACGATGATCAACCCGGCCCCTCCCCGCGCGCGCCGCGCATAGTGGAAGACCTGCCGATCGGAGATCTCGCCGGAGATGTGAGCAAGGTTCGTGGCGATCGGTGGAAAGATGATCCGGTTATTAAGTTCTACGCGCCCGATTCGTATCGGCGAGAAGAGATGGGAAAACATCATGCTGCTTCACCTTCTTTCCAGTTCATAATTGCACATGTTCCGTCTTTAAGTGCGGTTGACGCCTTCACAAACCGAGCAAGGAGGATCGTCTGCAGGAGTTCCTCCTCCGTTGCCCCGTGATCCTGCCCAGCGATGACATAGGAGCAGACCATCTCTTCCTCCCCCAGTGCGGCACAGACCGCAAGGCAGATAAGAACTTTCGTCTTTTCCGGGAGGGTTCCGTAGTGCATGGCGAACTGCTTGTCCTCCTGGTGGCGAACAAAGACCTCTGGAAGATCGCTTGCAAGGTACTCCAAAAACGCGGGTATCTCGGAGCGCTTCTTCTTCATCTGATTGAGCATAGATATTGCTTTCTGCTCTATCTCCTCACACATGCTCTCTCCTTAATTCTAACTTTCCTTGTTTGTAGGCCGCACGATGAGTACCGGCACGGATGTTTCCCGCAGCACGCGCTCGGTTGTCGATCCGATCACCCGCTCCATCACGCCATGCTCACCGTGCGAGCCCATCACTATGAGCGACACGCCCTTGTCAGCGGCGGTCTTCGTGATCTCCTGATACGGGATCCCCTCCACCACAATCAGCTCCGTCTCGAAGCCCGCGTCACTTAATTGATCATCCATTTCCTTAAGCCGTTCGTAACTACCATCCAACAACTTCTTCACCACAGCATCCTTTGCCCCCACCATTCCCTTATCAGTGTACTCGGCTTCGATCTCCCAACGCAGATCGATCATGCGGCTATCGTAGACATGCAGCAGCACAACCTGTCTGGCGCCAGCCTCGTGTAGCTTCTTCACGTAAGCAAGAGCGGCAGTTGCCGAATCAGAAAAATCGGTGGGATATAGAACTTTCGTAAACATTTAAGCATCTCCTTTGCCCATAATCGACGTCACCTTGCGGGGGTTCTATTGAAATATCGGCGTATCCATGGCGCCATCTTCAGATAGACGACAAGCAGAATGATCTGAAAGATCGGGACGGTAGCCGCCGGAATCGCCACCAGCGGCGAGAAGGCCATCGTTGCTAGGGCGATCGCTGTTCCGTTGTTCTTCCCAGTAGCGGCGAACACGATCGCCATGTGATCCTCATAAGAGAGGCCGATCAGTTTATCAACCAGCGTCACAATCGTCAACGTTCCCGCCATGAACAGGATGTTGGGGACCATCAGCCACAGCACGAGCGACCACTTCTGCACGATGAGGCTCTCCTTCATGAAGAATATCAGAAAGACAATGAGAAACATCGCGATCATCGATATCGATGGGAAGAGCGGCATCAATCTGATGAATCTCTTTTCCCCCAGTTTCTTCATGAGGATCAACCGAGTGAAGTAACCAGCAATCATCGGCGCGATGAGCACTGTTAACATCGACTTTATCAGAATCCATGTCGGTGAGGGCATGTTGTACTGCGCGGCGAATAGGCTCATCCATGCCGGGACAGCGACCATCGAGAAGAGAAAGCTAACCGCCATCGCCACCGTCGCTAGTTCGACATTCCCCTCAGCAAGTCCCGTGTAGCCGATACTCATCGATGAACAGGGAACGACCATCACCAGCAAAAAACCGATAGAGAGCATCGGATCGTGCAGCAAGCCGTGCGCTAACAGCCAACCGAAGAGCGGCGCAAGGAGGAAGTTGTAGGCAAGGATGATCAGTATCCCCTTCCAGTTCTTGCTCGCCAATTTGATCGATTCCATCTTCAGGTTGATCATCATCGGATAGATGATGAGAAAGACGGCCACTGTCGTTAGCGTTGTGAACATCCCTTTATGGGTGTGAACAAAACCTGCCGCCGGATATCCGACGGCAAGGCCAAGCCCCATGCTTAGCAGTACATACAACAACAGGTACTTGCTAAGATGCTTTTTTAATGATCTTAGGCGCATAGACCTTCCCCTCCATCCCCTCGTAGGCCTCCAAGAACGCCTCCAGGCTCACCTTGAGGTTTTCGAATGTCTGCGCCCACTCGCGGAGCATCTGCACTCCCTGTGGAGTGATTGCGTAAACCCGTTTGGCTGGACCGGCATTCTCTGTATCCCATTGAGACGTGATCAATCCCTTCTCCTCCATCGAGCGCAGCGTGCGGTAAACGTAGCCCGTGTCTTGGATAGAGTACTCCAGCCCCATTTCGCGCATTCGGTCGATCAGCTCGTAGCCGTGTCCTTCCCTCTCCCGCAACAGAAGGAGGAGGAACGGTCGCAGGAATCGGGGAGGACGCTCTGCAGGATAGCAGTTGCACCATGGTTTCACCTTCGTTTTCTTGCCTTTTTTGGGCACGATCTCTCCTCACTCCTCTATGTGACTCTAACACCTATATACGATAAAACTGGATGGTTGTCAAGTGCTGCCGAAATTCGTCTTAGAAGAGGTTTGTAAGCAAATCTCTCTGCGTTCCTCCTATGGAACGCCAACCATACCCCTGAGCGAATACCGCTCCAGTCCCTAATGAGCTCCCTATCAATACCAACATCACCGTTCTACTAAGAATCTTTTTCATTCTTCTCCTCTCCTTGGAGACTTGATGGTTGTAATTTTCCCCACGGCATGTGAAGGTGCTGTGAACGCGATCTCTGGGATCTGTCAGGACGTGAAAGCGTAGATACGGATTACAGAAGTGTTCATATTGCCACTATGTCTTGTCAGGAACAAGTAGAC
>CAYQFN010000056.1:0-10628 GCA_964416685.1 uncultured Thermotogae bacterium
TGCAGCTTGTCTGCCACGTTGCTTTGATGCGCACCAGCATCTAACAGTGGGCTGAATAGCACGATCGAACGTGTGAGGTTGGCTGACTTTGTGGGATTAGAGCGCCTCACCATCGAGGTTACCCGCAGCGTTGAGCCGCTTACTCATTATAGGGCCGTGTCATGCAGCTACCTGGTAGATCACAGGCTTGTACTTGAACTGTGGAATGGGTTTTCCTTCAGGCTAGCCGCCTCAAGCAAATTGGGCCACGAAGAATGATTAGCCTTTCTTATATTCCACAATGCGTATGGCACAATCAAGACTAACTCTGTGCGATGTGCAAGCACGGGATTCTGGAAAAGTGCTTCTTATCGAATGTATACACGTCTCCCAACCCTTTCCCGCGTGCGAAGCAAGCCAAGTAGGCATCGGTGAAGTCGATGTTCAATTCGGAGTGCAGAACGGCTGCTTCTTCGAGGGTGCGAGCATTCGGCACCTGAACGCCAGGCATATTCAGTATGGCGATTGCCTTTTCACTCGCTTCTTGTTTGGACAAGTTGAACACCGAGGTCTCCAATGTCCATACGATCTCCGCGATGACCATCGCCGGGACGATAAGTTCTAGTTTTCCCGCCATCGCCCGCCGCAGCACTCTCTCAGCTATCTCCGCCTGGTCGGAAGGTTCCCCGGTGAGATAACGAAGAAAGAAACACGTATCAGCGCTAGCCTGTTTCGCGTTCATGACGGGAGGCGTGTTCCTGACGTGCTAATCGTCGCACGCTGTCGATGTCTTTGATCGGTTTCTTTGCCTTCACTGATCCACGCATGTCCAGCAGGGACTTCCGCTTAATGGGCAGCACTCGGACTGAATTGCCGTCCTCAAAGAACATGAGCCCATCGCCTTGTTTAAGATCCCAGCGGCGGACGAGCTCCGCAGGCAAGGTGATCTGCTTCTTCGATGAAAGAGAAACAATAGCCATTGCGCAACCTCCTTACTTGTACAGAATGCCTTACATTTTTAAGTATACTTTGTTTAGCTCCGAAATCAAGGGTATATCTATGGAGCCAACCTGCGGGTTGAGATCGACGTCCTGCGTTTGATGATGCCAACTGTGGATGCACTTGCCTTCTCAAGCGGACACCAGATAGCGCCCAATGTCATGACCTTCTCCGGTCATGTTCAACAAGGTGGCAGTTCTCGTGGTAGTAGACGTTAAAGACCCGGGTCATGGGTCAGGATCTCGATTATTCAACCATCGGCCCAATAGCACCTATTGCATACTCCATGATTGTAAAACGATCGGATGGTAGTGTATCTTGACATAATGGCTACTATCGCCTGTTCATGACCCCAACACACCAAGAGTAAAAACGCGACTCCGAAGCCCCCTTTTTCCAAGATGCCACCAGTGCTGCAATGATCGGCCCAGTTCTCTACGGCATTCCTCCCATAATGTGCGGCGATTTATTCTGCGTTTTATACGGATACAAAACGCTGTTCATCGTCTCAAGTGCGCGGCTGAAACGCAAGAAAACCTCGTTGAGGCACGGAACTTTCTTGTCACAAGGAACACTTGAAGGGGGTAGTAGCTGGTCCTGCTTACTACATTGCCGGAGGAGCCAAAGCGCGGAGCGCGAGCCGCTCACAACTCTCACCTTCTTGGTGTAGAAGTGACTGAGAAAAGGCTCTAACTTCTATAGCGGTATGGCGCTTTTGCAGGGTAGTTTCCTGCCGCATGCGGTTCATGGTAAATCACGTTTTTCGCTGTATGCAAGAGAGCTATTGATTTCGGAGAAAATGGTGCTATACTCAAAATGCACACAAAGAAAAGAGCGTGTAAATACCGCAGAAGAGCGCAAAAGGAGGTCCAGATGCGAAGAGTACTGTTGTTAGGGATCCTTGCGGTGACTCTGGTGGGAACAGGCCTATATGGGCAAGGGATAGTAATAAACGAAGTGGCGTGGGCGGGGACAGCGGGCAATGCGAGTGATGAGTGGATCGAACTGTACAACCCGACGGATAGCCCTGTTGATCTGAGCGGATGGACGCTCACTTTCGGCGATTATGCGATCGATCTCGGGGAAGCTGTAAACACGATTGTCCAGCCGGGTGGGTACTTCCTGCTTGAGCGAACGGACGATGACACAGTGTCCGATATTCCTGCCGATCTGATCTACAAGGGAAGCCTGACCAATACAGGAGTCGTGCTGAATTTGCTCGACGCAACCGGTGCGGTGGTTGATATGGCGAACGCCGCTCAGGAGTCGGGCTGGGCGGCTGGAAGCATCGGTAAGGTAGAGATACCGTACGCGACGATGGAGCGGATCGACCCGACGGGGCCGGATGTTGCCGGCAACTGGGCATCGAACAACGGCTTGATCACCTGTGGGCACGACGCAGCCGGAGAAGCGATCAATGGCACTCCGCGGGCTAAGAATTCGGCGACGATCGTCCGGGAGACGACCCCGACCGTAATGCTCAATGGGCCTTCCAAGGGGCAGGCCGTCAGCGGCAAGCTAGTCATCGCGTGGCAGGCACAGGATCCAGACGGTGATGATGCCGCGCTTCAGGTCGATATCTACGTCTCCGCCGATGGAGGGGATACCTTCTCAACTATCGTGAGCGGACTGGTCGGTAGCTCCTACGTGTGGGACACAACGGGGGTTGAAAACGGCGACCAGTACCTGCTGAAGGTGGCGGTGAAAGACATCGATGCGAACGTCGGCGAGGCGATGAGCCCGATATTCTCGATCGCAAATTGAGCGTTACAAAGGGTCAAGACAGTCCGCACAGTTTCTTGATCTCGTCCATGTGCGCGTAGGCCTCTTCCTTTCCGGCGGCGATTGCTTCTGTCACGTGCTCGAAGGCGAGCATCGTGATCCAGCCCACTTCGGGGCGCAGGAGGACGAAGCGGCCATCGACTTGTTGGTGCGCCCGCTCAATCTGAAGGTGTGTCAACTCGTGTGAGGTGATGCGCTGGGATTGGAGCAGGGCGTCGAGTGTGGTCTTGACACCGCGCGTAAGCGGAGCGCCGGTGTCGACAGCGATGACCGCCTCGGCCCCCATGTCGATTGTGACGCTTGCTGGAACTTTGTTGACCACTCCGCCGTCGATCAGGTAACGTCCCTGATGTGCGACGGGGGAGAAGGTCCCGGGAATCGCTGCGCTGGCGGTAACAGCCTTGTACAGCTTCCCCTCACTCAACACGACCCGCTCACCAGTCTCAAGGTCCGCCGCCACTACAGCCAAGGGGATCACTGTGTCGGAGAAATCCTTGTTAGCGGTCAAGAGGGAGAATAGCTCATAGATGCGCGCCAGGTCTTGCGGACAGCCATCGTTCGTATGCCAGTCCGACCCGCGTACGTACTCGATGAGGCCGCGACCGATGGCCTTCTGAACCTCTCGAATGGTGCTCTCTGAAAGCTGGAGGAGCTCGTTTATGTCGAGACTGGAAACCAGCCGCCGCAATCTGTCAAGGTCCATTCCCAGCGCCCTGGCCGCACCGATGACTGCCCCCATGCTCGTTCCGCTGATAAAATCAATGGGAATGTCGTTCTCCGTCAATGCTATGAGAACACCCAAGTGAGCGAATCCACGCGCTCCACCGCCGCCGAGGGCAAGGCCGATCTTCCTTCTCTCTGGCAAGAAAATCCCCCCTTTGCCGCATGATAAACGAGCAAAGGGGGGAAGACAACTGATTTTAGATTAGTAAGGCATTCCTCCGCCCGGCATTCCACCGCCAGCCGGCATCTGCGGCGTCTCTTCCTTCTCCTTGATCTCAGCGACGAGCGCGTCGGTGGTCAGGAGCATACCAGCGATGGAGACGGCGTTCTGCAGCGCAGAGCGGGTCACCTTTGTCGGATCGACGATCCCAGCATCGAACATGTCACGGTAAGACTCGGAGAGTACATCGAATCCGACGCCCGGCTTCTTTTCCTTCACCCGCTCCACGATGATCGCTCCCTCGAAACCGGCGTTGTCCGCGAGCTGGCGCAGGGGAGCCTCGATCGCTCGGCGCAGGATCTTCACCCCAACAGCCTCGTCATTCTCCAGCTTAAGGTTGTCGAGCTTGGTGGCGGCGTTCAACAGAGCCGTCCCACCACCGGGCAGGATACCCTCGTCGACCGCGGCCTTCGTCGCCTCCAGCGCGTCCTCCATGCGGTGCTTCTTCTCGGAGAGCTCGGTCTCGGTTGCAGCACCCACCTTGATGACAGCGACACCGCCGGCGAGCTTTGCCTTGCGCTCTTCCAGCTTCTCACGGTCATAGTCGGAGTCGGTATTCTCCATCTGGGCCTCGATCTGCTCAATGCGCCCCTTGATCGATTCCGAGGAGCCGCTTCCGCCAACGATCGTCGTGTTGCTTCCATCGACCTTAACGCGCTCGGCGCGCCCGAGCATGTCAAGCGTGGTGTCCTTGATCAGCATCCCTACGTCCTCGGCAATGACGGTTCCGCCGGTAAGGATGGCCAGGTCCTCGAGCATCGCCTTGCGGCGATCACCAAAGCCAGGTGCCTTGACCGCACAACTGGAGAGGGTCCCCTTTAGCTTGTTTAAGACCAACGTGGTCAGCGCTTCCCCGGTGACGTCCTTGGCGATAATCAAGAGAGGCTTCCCGCTCTGGGCCACCTTTTCGAGCAGTGGAACGAGATCAGCAGCGTTCTTCAGCTCTTGGTCGGTGATCAGGATATAGGGATTCTCCAGCTCGGCCTCCATCTTCTTGGGGTCGGTCACGAAGTAGGGAGAGATGTACTCCCGGTCGAACTGCATCCCCTCGACCACGTCGTAGTACGTGCTGATGGTGTCGGAGTCCTCCACCGTGATCACGCCATCGTCACCGACCGCCTCCATGGCATCAGCGATGATCTTACCGATCGCCTCGTCGTTGGCGGAGATGGTCGCTACCTGCGCCGTCTCGTCCTTTGTCTTCAGCGCGCGGCTCTGTTCTTTTAGGCCTTCGACGATCTTCTCCGCTCCCTTCTCCAATCCGCGCTTAAGTTCCATCGGATTGGCACCGGCGGCGAGGTTCTTGAACCCTTCCTCGATCATCGCGTGCGCGAGGATGGTCGCTGTCGTCGTACCATCACCAGCGATGTCATTGGTCTTGGAGGCGACCTCTTTCACGAGCTGCGCACCCATGTTCTCGTAGGGATCCTTGTACTCCTGTTCCTGGGCAATAGTTACGCCGTCATTGGTGATATCCGGACTACCGAACTTCTTGTCGATAATCACGTTTCGGCCACGCGGCCCAAGCGTGATTCGCACAGCGTCCGCCAGTTTGTCGATTCCTTCCTTCATGCGGCGACGTGCTTCATCGCCGAATACTACTTCCTTTGCCATGTTCGACTCTCCCTTTACTTACTCGATAACGGCGAGAATGTCGCTCTCTTTGACCAGCAACAGCTTCTCGTCATCGAGTTCGATCTCTGTGCCGCTGAAGCTGGAAACGATGATCTCGTTCCCCTTCTTCACCGTGAACTTCTCGTCGGTTCCCAATTCCAATACCTTCGCACGCACTACCTTGTCGCTCTTCGCGCTCTCGGGAAGGACTATCCCTCCTGAGGTTTTCCTCTCTTCCTGCTCGATCTTCTTCGCCAGGATTCGTTTTCCCAATGGCTTGATCTTCATCCTTCTATCCCCTCCTTATGGGTTTGTTAGCACTCTCAGGTCTAGCCTGCTAAACGTATTGTACCCCGGGACCTTTTGTACGTCAAGAGGAAGAGAGAAGTTGCTTTGCATAATGGAAGAAGGTACATTAGTCCCATGCCATCAGGTAGAGTGCATCTGCACATTGAGATGATCGTTTTCGTAGCGTGTGCTGCTCTTGGGGTCTACCTGCTTCAAGCGGGACTTGTACGTGCCATATATGTCGGTGTTTTCCTCAGCTCGTATCTGTTTTCCAGTCTGTTTCTCAGCCCCGATCTTGACCTGGAGGGCAGCGATTCCTTTCGGCGTTGGGGGATCGCACGGGTACTGTGGATCCCTTATGCGCGCCTGTTCCACCACCGTGCGCTGTCTCACCACATCATCTTCGGACCATTGACGCGCATCACCTACCTGGGAGGGGGCGTATCACTTGTCGTGATCGTCGTTCTACATTTTACTGGTTGGCGGTTGCGGTTTTCCCTCCCGCAGTGGCCGGTGATTGCTGCTCTGTTCTGTGGTCTCTACCTACCAAATCAGATCCATACGGTGGCCGACGCGCTCTGGTCGCATCTTCGCCGTCGCTAGGTGTTGTGATGTGCTTTTCCCGCCCCTATAATGGAAGACATGAAGGAATGGATTCTGTACCTAATCTCGGTCGCAGCGGTGATCGGGGCGATAGTGGTGTGGCAGGTCGCGGGGCCGTACTACGAAGTTGGAATCGCGTCCTGGTACGGTCCGGGTTTCCAGGGCAACTACACCGCTAACGGTGAGATCTACGATATGAATGGTATCAGCGCGGCTCATAAGACGCTACCCTTTGGCACGATCGTGAGAGTCGTGGATCTGGATACAGGCAGGAGCGTTGTGGTGCGAATCAACGACCGTGGCCCGTTCATTGAGGGCAGGATCATCGACCTCTCCAAAGGAGCGGCCGAGAAGCTGGGGATAGTTGACAAAGGGATTGCGCGCGTTGGCCTGCGCATTGTACGCTGGCCAACTGATGAGTGATCTGCCAGAGAAGTGTGTACACTGAGGAGTGATTGAGCGATGGGACTTTCGGTAAGCCAGATGCGAAAAGGAATGGTGATCCTCTACGATGGAGAACTGTACGAGATCGTAGACTACGAACACTCAAAGAGGGGGCGTGGGGGAGCAATCGCCCGCACGCGGCTGAGACACCTGAAGACCGGACGCAACCTGTCTACTACGTTCAAGGGCTCGGAGAACACAGAATCCGTCTTCCTCGAATCGCGGCCCTTGCAATATTTGTACAATGATGGCGATAATTACGTGTTTATGGACAACGAACGCTTTGACCAGTTTCCCGTGCCTGCGGAAGTCCTGGGCGAGCAGGCGAAGTTCATTGTGGAAGGGAACACCGTTGTTGGGTATTACCATGAAGACATGTTGGTCAAGGTAGAGCTTCCCAATTTTGTCGAGCTAAGGGTTACGCACACCGAGCCGGGCGTGAGAGGTGATACCGTTTCCAACGTCGAGAAACCGGCGACGCTGGAGAGCGGCGTAGTGGTCCAGGTGCCCTTATTCGTAAAGGAAGGGGATGTATTAAAGATCGATACACGCAGTGGAATATACGTGGAACGTACTTAACAAAGGAGGGATAATGGCGGATAGAAGAGTAGAAATCGTTGACGAAGACGGTCGAATAACGATATCGGAAGATGTGGTTGCGGCGATCGCCCGGATAGCTGCCGGAAAGGTTGATGGGATCGCGTTCTCTACCGGTAGTGCGGGAGGAATTAAGAGCTTCTTCGGTGGTGAAGACCTCTCGCCGACAATCAAGACAGAGCTTGTAGAGGGTGGAGTGCACGTTGAACTTCGCATCACTGTAGAGTACGGGTATCCGGTCCACGAAGTCGCCCGGGGGATTCAGTCCAATGTGCAAACGGACATTGAGAATCTCTCCGGAGTTACAGTGACTGGGGTTGATGTCTTCGTGCGGAAGGTCGTCCCACCGCATACGCCGAACGAGAGTATCGATGAGAAGTGAGGAGGAGGATGGAAGAATGGTAGACTTAGAGAAGGGAAGCGTAGGCATATCCAAGGAAGTTGTAACGGCAATTGCAGGAATTGCTGTCTCGGAAGTCGAAGGGATAGCCAACCTTCGCCCCGGTGATGGAGCTTTTCGTCGTGGCGAGGGGATGAAGAAGTATGTGGACGCCGAAGTCGAAGGGGAGAACGTAAAAGTCACGGTGCGCATCACGACTGTCTACGGCACCCCCGTCCACAAGGTGGCGAAGCAGGTGCAGACGCGTGTGAAGACAGAGATCGAACGGATGACTGGGCTGAAAGTGAGCGCAGTAAATGTGGATGTACAACGCCTTATCGAGCCAGAGAATCGGTCTGAGGATCGGTCTGAAGATCGGTCTAAAGAAGGGGAGGAAGAATGAGTCCGTTCGTCCTTGGTGTGGCGATCCTTCTCGGGATCGTCACCGCTGGTGCGGGCATCATCTCGATCCTCTTCAGTGCGGGGACGCTGTCGCTTACCTCGGCGCAGCAATTTCTCGGTACGACTGCAGGGAAAGCGATCCTCTACGCGTTTGGGGGGGTACTCCTTGCTGTAAGTGTGCACTTTGCGTCGCTCTTCCATCGCGGACACAGACAGTTAGCGCGGTTCACTCAAGATGGTGAGTGGGGAAGGATCGAGATCTCACCGCACGCACTGCGAGAGTTGGTGAGCGAAATCATGCGCGATGAGGTTGGAATCGATCGTTTTCAGGTACGGCTCCGTCACATGGACGATGGGCTATCGATAGGGATCACGACGACGCTCCTACCAGAGGACGGGGTGGCCGAGATCGGACAGCGCATCCAGGAGACTCTGTCGCGGCGTGTCGCGGAACGCACCGGCGTTGAGGTACGTGAGGTCTCTGTTCTCGTGAGCAACGTCCACGTTCACGAGGAAGAACCACATATGCCTGAGAAGGAGAATGAACATACCGATGCCTCCTAGGCTGATTGGCCTCCTGGTAGGTCTGTTGATAGGAATTCTTTTTGTCATCGTTGGATGGCGCACTGTCCTGATTCTCGTCCTCTTTGCTGCCGGCGGATACATTGTCGGCTTGTCACTGGAACCGGAGAGCACGCTGGCGACAAAGGTGCGCGCACTCTACGTCCGCCTCTTTCGGCCCTGATGCACAGAAGCGAAGCACGCGAGCTCGTACTTCAACTCCTCTACGAACGGGAGTTCGTGGATAAGCCGCTTGCGGAGATGGTCTACGAGCACGATCCTGAAGATCAGAGGGAGTACATGGAGGAAACGCTACGCGGAATCACTGATCGCCTCGCTGATCTCGATCAGCTCATCGACCGCTATGCTATCGGCTGGCGTGTGGAACGGCTCGCTGTTCTCGATCGCAACATCCTGCGATTAGGGCTGTATGAGCTATTGCATGCACCGGACATCCCCGCTGAGGTAGCGATCGACGAGGCAGTGGAGCTTTCCAAGAAGTACGGAACGGAACACGCACAGTCATACATCAACGGCATCCTCGACAGAGCGTGGAAGGATACTAGGAAGGGTCGTCTGCCACTCTCCCACGATTGATTTGAGACTACAACATCGTGCGCACCTCTTCGATCACGTCCTTTCTCGTGATTACCGCCCGTTCGGATAGTGCGTTCCGCTTCTTTCGATAATCCTGCACATAACTATCATCCTTAATGTAATTGCAATTGATATCGACGTTATACAAGGCCGATTGCAAAGCGGCCTCGGCCAATTGAGCCGAAACAGCCACGTCGCTTACGGCGTTGGGGTTACCGATCTGTGGTAGACGGCGGTTTAACTCAAGCACGCGGTAGCATGACTCCGCCGTCCGGTAGGGAACCTCGTTAGCCTCTTTAAGAGCAGTTTGGAGTTGTTCCTTTCGTCTGGATTTCTCTTCTTGTGTGCTCTTAGGCAAGCGGTAACAGCCTACCACTGCCTTATAGGCTTGGATATCTTCATCAACCGCGTTCATCAATTCCTGTCGCAGATTAAGCGCCTCTTTCAGAATGGCCTCTATTTCCTGTTCATGTTGGGCGAACTTCTCCTTGCCGATGGTCAGGTTGCAGACCATCGACACCAGCGATGCCGCCATCGCTCCGGAGAGGGCGGCGACGCTCCCTCCTCCGGGGGTCGGTGCATCCGAAGAGAGTTCGGTTAAGAAGCGATCGATCGTCGTTTCGCCATAATTGTGTTGCATCCTTTCCTCCTTGTACTACTTTGCGTTGTATCGGTACGGACAATCTGTGCGTCGGCATCCCTGACACGAGAAGGGAGTGGATGCCTGCTCTATTTCCGTGCCGGCTCCCATTAGAAACGATACCGTTTTGCGGGGACGCATCAACAGGTGTGAGGTGAGTCTAACGCCAATCTCATCTGCCTGTACGTTGGCGAATATCAGGCGCTGGTTCTCAAGCGGCCAGCGGCTGGCCCCCGACCCCGGCTCGAACACCCGGCTCGCATTCAATCCGTTCTTTTTTGCCCAGTCGAATACTCGATATGCCACCCGCTCGCAGAGCTCGGACACGGCGGCCGAGCCGAGCGCGTCGAGGATCATCGAGTCGAGCAGTCTTCCTGTTTCACGCAGCCTCTCCGCTTCCTGTTCGATGGCATTGCCTACGGTGACAAGGCCAAAGGCAAAGAAGGAGGCACCTTGAATCGGGGCGGGAAGACTATCTTTGTGAATATCTGCTGCTTCATCTGCTGAGCAGATTCGACATAATGCCCTTGATTGCACCAAGGTACGCGCCTTGGGAACAAGCTCCTCCAACTTCCTTAAAACAGGGGTAGACGGGGAAGAACCACCGTACTCGAGGTAACGGAAGACGCGCTCCGAGGATAGCTCAACGGCTCCTTCTACCTCAATAAGTGCTCTTTCAGCCATGTTTTTTCGTAGTTCCTCGTTGTTTGGCGTGGGTAACGAAGTCGGACAAATGATAGAAGGTTCTTCTCTGCGTTCTGCGCTTACGTGAGTGGGACAAGTCTTTCCTCTCGCCCGCT
>CAYQFN010000057.1:0-10422 GCA_964416685.1 uncultured Thermotogae bacterium
GCTTTTCTCACGGATGGCGATCAGTTCTACGTGATCAATCGCTATTCCACCTCCCCGCGCTATTACACACTCTATCTCCATCAGAGCAAGCACGGGCCGATTATCTCATCCGAACCGCTTCCAGACGTGGCGACCGATTGGGAGCCTCTGAAGAACGGACAGATCATCGCTTTCCAAGACAGCAGCATGAGAAGCGCTCTGATCTCCTAGTCTGTCGGATCACGCTCCTCGGTCTTGCTCGCGCCCAGGTTCTGGTTGTACACTGCCTACAACGGCTGAACACTAGGGAGATGATATGGTTATGACCAAGAGAGTAGGGTTCTTTGCGCTTCTGCTTGCATCCATCCTCCTCTTCTCATTCCTCATCTACGGGGAGCAGCCTGAGCTGCTGCTCGTTCAGGGGATACGAGCCGAGGATGGGGACACGATATCGGTACAGCTCCCAGACGGGACAAGACAAAGCGTGCGCTACGCGTCGATCAACGCTCCGGGAAGCGATCAATGCCTCGGCAAAGAAGCATCGAAATTCAATGACGAGCTCATCAAGGGAAGAGAGCTGTGGCTCGACCGGCACCCGATCAAGGGTGGGTACGAGATGGCGCAGGATCGACTGGTAGCACACGTCTTCCTCTCACCGACGCCCACACAGACGAGCAGCGTATCTTGCTTGCTGGTGAAAGCGGGCCTGGCGCGGCTCGATGTATTCAATCCGAGTGACACGGCGATCAGAAACGGAGATGACTTCTCCGTGCGCTACAGCGACCTCATCATTCCGGCTCAGATCGATGCGGTGAAAAACCGCCGCGGTCTGTGGGGAGAATGCGATAGCTACTCAGATTCTGATCTGATCATCGCTGCGCTCAAGCAGTGGAGCGATGATGAGATCGTCTATATCATCAACCGCGGGTCTGAACCCGTCGACCTTGCCTCTGGCTGGACACTCACAGACTCATCGGGGAGCGACAGGAACACGCTCGATCTGGGCGAGCACATCGTGGGAAGCTGCCTCCTTCCTCCCGGGGGGATTATGCGTATCCATTCTGGATCGATCGCCACAGGCAGATCGGATGAGCACACAGCATGCGGAGAGCAGATGATCGACTTCTACTGGACCGGCAGGCGCATCTGGAATCAGGATAAGGACGAAGCACGCCTCTATGCCCCGGACGGGGCGCTGGTCGACGTCTACACCTATCCGCTTGACTGGAAGTAGCAAAAGAGCACATCAGAACAGGGCATCGATCGCTGCAGCGATCAGGTTGTGCGCCGCACCGATGGCGTGGATGTCGCCTATTAAGTGAAGGTTGAACTCCTCCATCGGGATCACCTGCGCATGCCCCCACCGGCGGCCGCGCCCTTGATCCCGAACGTCGGGCCCTGCGAGGGCTGGCGGATGCAGGCGAGCGGCCTCTTTCCCAACTGCCCCAGCCCCTGCACCAGACCGATCGTGGTCGTTGTCTTCCCTTCGCCAAGCGGTGTGGGGGTGATCGCCGTGACATCGATGTACTTTCCCCGTGTAGCGCCAGCAAGGCGCTCCAACACCGAGAGCTTCACCTTGGCCTTTGTTGAGCCGTAGAGTTCAAGTTCACGCTCATGAATTCCCAATGCAGCGGCAATCTCGCTGATCGGGCGCACCTTGGCCGCCCGCGCTATCGTCAGATCATCGTTCAATTCATTCCTCTTTCTCTCCAACGAGGACTCCGGGCTCTGCCGCATCTAGGTAGATCCTCGTCAACAGAATGTTCGTCCAGG
This sequence comes from uncultured Thermotogae bacterium, assembly GCA_964416685.1. Lineage (GTDB taxonomy): Bacteria > Bipolaricaulota > Bipolaricaulia > UBA7950 > UBA9294 > M55B144. The sequence goes on from CAYQFN010000057.1 coordinate 1,753, forward strand.
CAAATGTCAGCGCCGATGCAAAGAGGGAATACAGATCCCACATTAGGCTCATCGGAACGAAGAAGACAACAATAGTCGGCAGGTAGAACAGCACGAAAGAAGCTAACACAAACCGTGTTTCTCGCCACTCTTGCGTGCGAGCAATGCTCATCTTCAACGCAGCAGTCCCCCGTGCGCCACCGATAAGTATCTCCTGTTTATAGAATATCAGCCGAAGACCAAAGTAGATCCCGGGGATGACGAAGAGAATTCCTCCGACGGCCACGATGCCGTTTACCAGGAACTCCCCAGCAATGAGGGGGCTATAACTTGATAATGTACGAACAAGGGCTTGTCCGGGCGGAAGCTTCTCCCCCTTACGCTGTGCTTGCACTAGAAGGATGAATCCACCGTTGAAGAGCGGAGAAACGAGGATGATGGTTGCCATCGTGATCACCCATCCTGGCTTGGTGATCTCATACAGGTTCGCTTGCCTGTTCACGAGGTAGAAGAGCCCGGTGAAGACGAGCGCCCAGATGAGGAGCAACGGCTGCCGAAATGGCTGCAGGAGGGTTTCCTTAAGTTGAAGGGATCTCATCGTGCTCGTCTTGCAGCAGCTTCTCCAGTCGCATCGCCCACTCCACTGTCTCATCCATGATGAACTGTAGCTCCGGCGTATAGCGTGTCGTCAGCCGCTTGGCAAGCTGCGTGCGAAAGAAACCACGGTCGCGCTTAAATGCCTTGATGATCTCAACCTTGTCGACTGCGGAGCTGCCAAGGGCGATGTACACCTTGGCATAACGGGAATCCACGGAGAGCTTTACATCCATTACCGTGGGAAAGGCATCTCTGATCACCGGGTCACGCGCTTCAAATTCGACTATCGTTGATAGCTCCCGCTTGATCTCTTCGCGCGTCTTGGCCCTTCCACGTCCGTCAGTCATAGCTCCCTCTTTTTCCTCACACTCAAGGAGGAGATTTTCTAGTGGGACCGTACTAGTCGATCCTTATCTTTCAATCTCTTTAAGCGTGAAGATCGACAGGCGATCGCCCGGCTGAACATCATTGAAGCCCTTAATGCGGACACCGCACTCGCGACCGTTTTGCACCTCGCGCACGCTCTCATCGAAGCGGTGCAGGGAGAGGATGTCGCCCATAAACAGTTCTTTGTCGCCTCGCAACACTCGCACCTTGGCCTTGCGCTTAATCTTACCATCGGTGACATAACACCCAGCGACAACCCCATCGGGAATCTTGAACACCTCGCGGATCTCGCCCTCGCCTATGCGCACCTCTTCGTACTCTGGAGCAAGCATGCTCTTCAACGCATACTCAATCTCACTTAGCATCTCATAGATAATTTCATAGGTAAGGATGGTAATCCCATCCCGTTCTGCAAGCCTGGTCGCCTTCCCATCCGCCTTCACGCCGAAACCAACAACCAGACACTCCTCCGCGATGCTCGATGCCAGCAGCACATCACCCTCTGAGATCGGGCCGACCCCGGTGTGGATGAACTCCACTTTAATGTCTTCTACGTCGAGCCCCTCGATCTCTCGCTTCGCCGCTTCCAACGCTCCAGTGGAAGAAGCCTTGAGGACTAGCCGCAGTTTATCGGTCTCCATCGCTTCGAGGAAGAGGTCTTCGACGCTCATCTTGGCTCGTGACCGCCGCGGAACTGCCTCTTGTTTCATCCGCTTAGCGGCAGCCGCCTTGGCGTCGTTCTGGGACTTCTTGACCTCGATCATCGCCCCTACGTGCGGAACATCCTGCAGACCGAGGATCTCGACTGCCTTCCCAGGGCCTGCTTCCGAAACTCGAGCGCCGGTATCATCGGTCATTGCTCGCACGCGCCCCCAGGTGGAGCCGGCGACAACGATGTCCTTTTCGTGCAGTGTTCCATTTCTCACAATAGCTGTTGCCACCGGACCTCGCCCCTTGGCTAGGTGGCTCTCGATAGTCACCGCTTCCAACGGTCCGGCCGGATCAGCACGGAGGTTCTCCATCTCTGCCACCAGGAGAATCATCTCCAACAGATCATCGATGTTCTCTCCGTTCAGTGCGGAGATGGGAACGGTTATCGTGTTACCTCCCCACGCCTCGGGAGTGAGGCCGTGCTTGGTCAGGTCCTTCATCACCCCATCGATATCTGCATTCGGTTTATCGATCTTGTTGATGGCGACAATCATCGGGATGCCCGCAGCACGGATGTGGTCGATCGCCTCCAATGTCTGTTCCATGATCCCGTCATCGGCAGCAACGACCAGGATGGCGATATCGGTGGCCTTGGCTCCGCGCGCGCGCATTCCCGTGAACGCCTTGTGCCCCGGTGTATCGATGAACGTGATCATCTGACCATCCAACTCCGCCTGATACGCGGCAATCCCCTGTGTGATCCCTCCAGCTTCCTTTGCGGTTACGTGTGAATGCCGAATGGTGTCCAGGAGCGTCGTCTTCCCATGGTCGATATGGCCAAGAACGGAGACGATCGGCGGACGCGGCATGCCCTCGCTTGCCTTTTCCTTCTCCTCATCCCGCTCCACGGATAATTTTTCGATCTCTTCTGTGACCGCTTCTGATTTGGCTACAGTCTCTTCTTGATATAGGTTGACGATCAAGCCGTATTCTTCTTCGTCAACTGAGTTCGCGGCCTTCAGGTTGGGCATTCCCATCTCCGCAAGCTTGCTGATCAGCTCTTTGCTCGTAATCCCAAACTCTTTTGCAATCTCGTATATTCTCTTCCTTGTCACGCTGATCCCTCGCTTAGTTTTTGCAGATATGAGTAGCTTTGAAGACTATACTCGATCACTTAGAAGGCGTCAAATATCCTGATTTAAAGAGACTTGCCAAAGAGCCCGTCAACGCGAAACGAGGAACAAGATGATCGCTACGATTCCTCCCGTAACGAGCATCCCCAGCATGATTTTCTTGCTGAGGTGACGAAGGTGTTTCTTCTGATCCGGATTGAGCTCGCTCTTTCGCGGGTACTTGACCTCCATCCGCTGCGCCTTTTTGTACGTCTTCACGAAGAGGGAGGTCTTCTTCTGCCGCTTGTAGACAATAGCCAGGTTGTGCATCGCATTGACGTAATGAGGGTCCATCTCCAGCGCGCGTTTATACGCATACTCGGCGCGGTTTAAGTCATCGCCGTCGATGTAGATGTTCCCCAGGCGATAGTAGATCTTCGCCTTGTCGATCCCATAGCGCAGCGCTTCGACCAAGAGGGTAATTCCCTCTTTGTACTCTTTCTTCTTGCGATGCTCCTCCGCCTGGGAAAGCGCATGTTCGACAAACTCGCGCTGATCCTCAAAGTCCGTCAGTATTTGAGTTTCTTTCGTGACCATCGAGCCATTCCCTCACTTTTTTGATGTCCATCCATGTCAGATACTTGGGGCTCCCTTTGCTCCTGGACGGATACCTCAACAGGTAGCTGGGGTGAAACATCGGGACAATCTTAATCCCTCCACGCCAGGGCATGAATGTCCCGTGAATATGCGTAATCCCACCTGCTCCTGGCAGAAGCCACTGCGTAGGTGTGTTTCCCAATGTGATTATCAATCTGGGGTTCACAAGCGCAATCTGCGCCTCCAAGTACGGATCGCATGCCTCCATCTCTTTCTTCGCTGGCACCCTGTTCCCCGGCGGTCGGCACTTCACAACATTTGTGATGTAGATCTCAGCACGTGAGATACCGACAGAAGCGAGGACATCATCCAGTTTATGCCCGGCCGGCCCAACAAATGGATGTCCCGTGTTGTCCTCAACTTCTCCCGGCCCTTCACCGATGAGCATCAGGTCTGCCTGTCTGTTCCCTTCACCGAACACAACATGCGTCCGCGTCTCACTAAGCGGACACTGTGTGCACTTCTTCGCCCTTTCTTCCAACGTTTCTAGCGTCAGGGCATAGGGACCATCGCTGTGATTCATCGTCCTCCTTGACCGAACTCTTCTTATCGAAGAGGAAAGGACGGAGCCAATTCAGGATCAATAGCGGGCAACGGGATTCGAACCCGCGACCCCCAGCTTGGGAAGCTGATGCTCTACCACTGAGCTATGCCCGCGATAGGAATTATTGTAGCACGGATCAGCAACGCCGGCAACCTAGTCCCGCAGCGCTTCTAGAGCAGGCAGAGCCTTCCCGCGTAGCAGCGCTAGGCAGGCTCCTCCACCCGTCGAGATCCACGAAATTCCGTCTGCAAGGCCCAGCTTCTTCACCGCTTCACCCGTTTCTCCCCCTCCAACGACCGTGAATGCGTCGCTCTCCGTGAGAGCCTGTCCGATCTCCCTTGTCCCAGCGGCAAAGGGGGCAAACTCGAACGCGCCCACCGGCCCCGCCCACATGATCGCCTTTGCAGTAGCGATCTTCTCTCGGAACAGGGCGATCGTCTCCGGGCCGATGTCGAGGCCCATCGCATCGTATGGAATGTCATCAATCGGCACGGTCAAGGTCTGCGCGGAGTCGCTCAGCTCGGTCGCGATTACGACATCCCTCGGCAGGACGATGGGCACGTTCTTCTCTTCCGCCCTTTCACTTATGAGCGAAATCTCGTCAAACAGCGATTCGTCAACAATGGAGCTGCCGACATTGTGCCCCTGCGCACGCAGGAAGGTGAATGCAACGCCACCTCCAATGAGGATCGCATCAACCTGGTCAACCAGATCACGTAGCGTACCAAGCTTGCTGCGAGCCTTCTTTCCACCGATGATCGCCACATACGGATGCTCCGGACTATCCGTCAGTCGTGATAGGGCTTCTATCTCCTTCTGCACGAGGAGGCCAGCATAGGACGGAAGGTAATCGGCAATCCCCAGCGTAGAGGCGTGTGCGCGATGCAGGGTGGCAAAGGCATCATTCACGAAGAGATCACCGAGACTCCCAAGCTGGCGGGCGAACCCCGCCTCATTGGCCGTCTCTTCCGGATAGAAACGCACGTTCTCCAGCAAGATGACCGAGCCCGGCTCCCATTCCTCGATCGCCTGCGCCACTTCATCCCCGACACAGGTATCGAGCTTGCGCACAGGCCTTCCCAGCAGCTTACGCAGAGAATCCGCAACTGGGTCGAGGCGCAGTTCGTCCACAACCTTCCCTTTTGGACGACCGAGGTGGCTAAGCAGAATCGGTTTTCCCCCTCGATTGAGGATGTCCTCCAGGGTAGGGAGTGAGGCGCGAATCCGCGAATCATCTGCCACCTGTCCATCCGCCAGAGGTACGTTATAATCGACACGTACCACCACACGCTTTCCTTCAACAGCAACATCCTGAACGCATCGTAGCCGGTTGAGCAGGCTTACCATCGGCTTCCTCCTTCTTCGTTGTAGCCAAATTGAACACCGTTATTAAGATGATTATAATCTTCTGAGATGAACAATCAAAACTTGATCCTCTTTGGAATCGCTATCTTCGTCGGCCTAATCGTTGCCGCCGTCACTCTCGATCAAGCGTTCCTGGCCCAGAATAATCCAATGGATCCTGGAGGCTTGATCGCACGTACACAGGCTGCATTCGACCGCGTAAAGGACCTGGAGCTCGTTCTGGACGTGGTTTCTACTGGAGAGGAGAATAACCCTCTGCGCATGCGGGTATGGTACATCAACGGCCCGGATCCGGCGGTAAGGATCCTCTACCTGTCCCCTGCGGAACTAAAGGGACAGGTATACACCGCGGATCGCGATTTGCTCTCACACTACATCCCGCAGGAAGATATGACCGTTATCAAGCGATGGGCGGGGTTCCCGCTCGTCAACTTGGGGCTCGCTAGCTTCGACCTGCGCGGGATCGAGGAGGAGTGGAAACAGGGAAAGGTCTTCCTACGGGTCTCGCAAAATATTCCAAGTTTCGACATGCACTTGTTCGCATGTGATCTCCTCCTCACGGAGACGCTAGCTGGGTGCACGCAGTGGGATCCGTTCTCGATCTCTTCCGGCGAGAAGGAGACGCCCGGGCTTCTGCTGAGTATATCGGGGGTGACAAGTGACGCCGGGCTGGACCCCATCCCTGGTGGGTTTGTCCTGCAGGTATATGATAAGGCGACGGGCGAGATTGTAAAGATGGTTTCGATAGATCGGGAGACGTTCCTCGTCAAACAGATCGTCCTATTCAATCGCGAGAAACGAACCACGACCATCTACACCTCGCAGCTCATCCTCAACCAGGACCTAAATCGAGATGAGATCCTCGTCCTCCCCCGCGGAACGGAACTGATCCGCGGCTGAGCGATTACCCGATCAGTTTCTTGAACTGCCCGAGGTTCATCTTCGACTCAACAAAGTCCTGGAATTCATCCTCTTCCTCAAACGGCGACTCGATCGCTGAGGCCTCGAACACGTCATCCGAGATGAATATCGGGCTCCCCGTGCGCAGGGCAAGGGCAAGGGAATCGGAAGGGCGAGCGTCGATCTCCGTCGTCTCTCCTTCAGCATTCGCCAGGAAGATCGAGGCATAGTACGTTCCATCCTCAACCTTGCTGATGACAACCTTCTCCACAGTGCCTTTTAGGTCCTCGATTATCGTCTTCATCAGGTCGTGTGATAGCGGTCTAGGAAACTGATTGCTCTGCAGGCTGAAGGCGATCGACATCGCCTCCGACTCGCCAATCCAGATCGGCATCGCACGGTTTGAATTCCTGTCCTTAAGCAGGATTACCGGGGCATTATTGAACGGATCAACCAATAGGGCCTTTATCTCCGCCTCTCTCATCGCTCTCTCCTTACACCTCTGAGGTAGGTTAACGAACCATTATAGCAACGTTGGGGACAAGAGACAATCCCTTTGGCATGTGTGCGTTTCAAGTAGGTACTGGAGACCGAAGCACCGCTGTCACAGTGCCGATTGTCTCAGCACGAAAGAGTCCACAGAGGGGAACGGTTGATGTCATCGGTTCCTTGTCGTTTCGCCCGCCTGCTGGTGTCCGACAGACAGGGCGCAATGACCAGCATAAAAAGGGGGGAAACAAGGAACAAAGGCATGTCGCCGATCTTGGTGTCGCGGGACCTTGGCGTGCGGGTGAGCGCACGGGAGGGATGAGAGAACGGTCTTCTCTCACTTGCGCTCAGGAATTCGTTACCCACTGCAAATAAGCGAAGAGCGCTGGCATCGGTTCCGGAGCTTTTCTTTGAACTTCTGTCTTGCTCCACAACTGTCATTCGCCTACGGCAAGATCACTGCTCAGTCATCCTCCTGAAGATGACAAGCTATAATCCCTCTTCGATGTTGCGGCGGCGCTCACATTGAGTGTACCATTCCAACCACTATGGACAAGAACGAAGAAATGCTGTTTGACGTGCGTTACGATAAGAGCCGAATGATCGATACTATCGACTCGTTCGACGATCAGTGTCGGGAAGCGATCAATCTCGGCGAGGGATTCACCTTCTCCCCACCAAGGGAGATCCACAAGGTGATCATCTGCGGAATGGGTGGCTCGGCGATGGCCGGGGAAGTTGCGCGACGCTTCGCCAAGGTCCCTATCATCGTCAATCGAAGCTATAGGCTGCCTGCTTTCGCTGAAAAGCACACGCTCCTCGTCGCCATCAGCTACTCGGGGAACACCGCCGAGACCCTCTCCTCTCTGAAGGAAGGGATCGATCGTGGCTTGCAGACTCTGTGCATCGCAAGCAGTGGGAAAATGGAAGAGATCGCAAGAGATAACGACATCCCGTTCCTGCAGGTGCCAGCAGGCTATCAACCCCGGGCAGCGACCGGCTATCTGGCACTTCCTCTCCTTGTGGTACTCTCGCGCCTTGGCTTGGTCGAGAAAGTGAGCCAGTGGGAAGACATGTTCTCCGCTCTGGCTAAGGTTAAGGAAGGCTGTACGGCGAACGTCGACATGGGGAAGAACCCGGCTAAGAAACTTGCCCACGCCCTGCACGGACGCATTCCGATCATCTATGGCACGGCAGATAACACCGATCTGGTCGCCATGCGCTTCAAGACGCAGATCAACGAGAACGCGAAGCAGCCGGCGTACTGGAACGCATTCTCCGAACTTAATCACAACGAGATTCTGGCCCTTGTGAGGAGTGACCTCCTTGCCAGCCAGTACATCGTCCTCTTGAAGAATTCCTACGATCACCCAGAGAACAGAATCCGAATGGAGATCATGACTGGCCTGTTCGATGAGCATAACGTGGCTTACACCGATGTCACAGCGGAAGGAGAGACGGACCTAGCACAGGTCTTCTCCCAGATCTACTTCGCGGATTACGCGAGCTACTACCTCGCGCTGACAAACAAGCTCGATCCAACTCCAGTTGACTTGATCGAGAAGTTCAAACAGACACTTGCAGAGAGAGTCTCTTAAAGAGAATCTCAATGGAGACTGTTATCCTGGCTCTGAGGAGGAATCTGGACTGAAGTTCCTGACCATAGAATGGTAGAAGCGTTCTCGGGATGGGGAGTTAGGTGATGACCATAGTATAGTGTTCTATCTACACTCAGATTCCGTAGGCCGGGAATACATTAGAAACCCTATCCTAGAAAGATAGCGGGAATGCTGCGGTTTCAGGGCCGATGTCAAGCAAGACGGTGGCTTTGCTCTCTGGAAGACGGGGAGAGATCTCCGGCTCAACTTGAGATTCATTGTGGTCTTGCCACAGGGTTTCCCTATCTCCCTCTCCTTGGTAGGAGAGGGTCGGGGTGAGGTGAGATAATGAAATCCCGGTCTTGACCTTCAGGGCAAAATGAAACTGGCG
>CAYQFN010000058.1:0-10270 GCA_964416685.1 uncultured Thermotogae bacterium
CAGGAGGATCTAGAATGAAAAAGGTAGCAATCAACGGCTTTGGCCGCATCGGACGGGCGTTCTTCCGCATCGCCTACGGAAAGGGAGATCTAGAGATTGTTGCAATCAACGATCCGTTCATCACACCGGAGCAGGCGAGGTATCTGCTTAAGTACGATACGGTCTATCACCGCTACGACAAGGAAGTGGAGATCGTGGGTGGAAAACTGGTTGTTGGGGACAACAAACCGATCCCCCTGTTGCAGGAGAAGGACCCTGTGAACCTCCCCTGGAGCGAAAAGGAGATCGACGTCGTCATCGAGTCGACCGGACACTTCCTCACCCGTGAGCTGGCGAGCAAGCACCTACAGGCAGGGGCGAAGAAGGTCCTCCTGTCGGCACCGGCAAAGGACAAGGACATCCCGCAGATCGTGTACGGAGTGAACACCGATGCCTACGACAAAGCAAACGACCTGATCATCTCCGCCGCCTCCTGCACGACGAACTCCCTCGCGCCAGTGGCATACGTTCTTGAGAAGGAGTTCGGAATCGTCCACGCGCTCATGTCCACAGTGCATGGCTATACTGCCGACCAGAGGATTGTCGACGCCCCGCACAGCAAGTTCACGCGCGGGCGCACGGCAGCGGCGAACATCGTCCCCACAACGACCGGCGCCGCCACGGCGACGACGAAGGTCATACCCAGCCTCGATGGAAAGATGGACGGAATGGCGTTTCGCGTTCCAGTTCCCACAGGCTCCGTCACCGACTTCACAGCTGTCCTCAAGGTCGATGTTAAGCCTGCGGATATCGAGCAGAAGATGCGCGAATACGCGAATGGGAAACTGAATGGAGTCCTGGACGTAGCGAACGACCCGATCGTCTCAAGCGACATCGTCGGGGAGACACACGCCAGTGTCTTTGATCCCAGTCAGACAAAGGTTATCGACAAACGATTGGTCAAGGTTGTGACCTTCTATGACAACGAGTGGGGATACACAAACCAGCTTGTACGCGTGGCGAAGATCCTTTAGAAACGTACTATCGGCGGTGGGAGAGGGCCCATTGGCGGTCCTCTTCCCGCCGCGCTGTCTCCTATGTGGGAGACCGACCGCTCGCCTCAACATCCTGTGCGATGACTGCATCGAGACTCTACCGCCCCTCGAAGGGCCGCGATGTTCACAGTGTCAGGAGCCGTTGTTGGATTCATCTCTTGATCTCTGTCGTGCCTGTGGAACGCGAGAACGCTGGTTTGACCGTGCTCTGTCGCTCGGCCCGTACGAGGGCGCTTGGGGGAAGCTCGTGCGATCGTTGAAGTTCGACAAAGAGGTGGCGGTGGCAAGGTTCCTGTCTGCTCGGATGGCCAGCTTCCTCCAAGCGGAGGATCCGTTTGGCGACATCGACACTGTCACTTACGTTCCGATGACGCGTTCCGCAGTGCACGCACGCGGATTCAATCAGGCAAAGCTACTTGCACGTGAATTGGCGAGACACATCCATCGCCCCATGACGCGGCTTCTGGTGAAGGAACACAAAACGCTTCCACAAGCCCGCCTCTCAGCGCGGGCGAGGCGGGAAAACTTGCGGGGCGCGTTTCGCCCGATAAGATCTGTTTCGGGAAGGGTTCTTCTTGTTGATGATATATTTACGACCGGATCAACCGTTGAAGAGTGTGCTCATACGTTGAAGAATGGTGGTTGCGAGGAGGTCTTTGTTCTCACTGTAGCGCGCGCTTAGAGGAGGGGGAAGATGCGGGTGGAAACCATCTGCCTGGGGGAACTGGCCACAAATTGCTATCTCATCGATACTGGTGGGGCGAGCATACTCATCGATCCTGCACAGCCCTGTGATGCCCTCACTTCATTCCTCGCTGATCGCCACATCGATCTGGTAGTGAATACCCACGGCCACTTCGACCACATCGGGGGCGATTGGGACCTACAGAAACAGGGAGCGCAGCTCCTCATCCATAAGGCCGACCTTCAATTGGTCGATCGGTTCTACCCCGATCACCCGCCGTTCGATCGCTACCTCGAAGATGGCGACGTGCTCCCAGGAGATCTACGTGTTATGCACACCCCGGGGCATTCACCGGGAAGCATCGTTCTCATCGGTGATGGCGTTCTGTTCGTCGGGGATCTGCTGTTCGCCGGTTCGATCGGCAGGACCGACTTTCCGGGGGGATCGATGAAGGCGATGAACGAGTCCCTCGCGCGACTGTCCGCTCTTCCAGGAGAATACCAGGTCTATCCTGGGCACGGTCCAACTACGTCACTGAGAAGAGAAAAACGGGCAAATCCTTATCTGATCCACTTAGGGGTGAACAAATGAGTGAGGAACGGGCCGATGTGCAACAGATCAAGGATCGTATCGACATCGTTTCGGTGATCTCGCGCTATGTCACGCTTACCAAGGCTGGATCGCGCTACAAGGGCCGCTGTCCGTTTCACAAGGACGACACGCCATCGTTCTCGGTAAGCCCAGAGAAGGGGCTGTGGCACTGCTTCGGCTGTGGTGCAGGCGGAGACGTAATCGCTTTTGTCATGAAGATCGAGAACATCTCCTTTGTCGAGGCGACTGAGCGATTGGCCAAAGAGGCGGGCCTGTCGTTTGCCGCACACAAAGGGGACGGTTCCCGCGACAAGCTGTTCGAGATCAGCATCGCCGTCTCCAGGTGGTTTGCAGACAACCTGACAAACAGTCCCGCTGGCCGACGCGGACGCGAGTATCTGATTGGGCGGGGATACCCCGAGGAGACGTGGGACAGGTTCGGATTAGGTTACGCTCTCCCGGGATGGGATCACCTTCGCAAGCGCTTCCAGGGCAAGTATGGCATTAAGCCCCTCGTCGATCTGGGGCTCCTCGTGCGCAAGGACGAAGGCACGATCTACGATCGCTTCCGTGACCGCGTGATCTTCCCTATCCTCGACCTCTCGGGACGCCCGATCGCCTTCGGAGGGCGCAGCTTTGACGGCCAGCCAAAGTACCTCAACTCGCCGAAGACAGCGTTATTCGATAAGGGCAGCCACCTCTACGGCCTCTCCTGGGCACGCGAGACGATGCAGAAGCTAGGAAGCGCCATCCTTGTCGAGGGCTACACCGATGTCATCTCACTGCACCTGGCGGGGATCACCAACGCCGTTGGGAGCATGGGCACGTCGCTCACCCAAGGCCAGGCGCACCTACTCGGCCGCTTCGTCAAGGAGGTAGTGATAGCCTACGACCGTGACACGGCGGGGGGGATGGCATCGCTACGCGGGATGCAGATCCTACGCAATCACGGCCTGTCCGTGCGTGTCGCACGCCTACCAGAGGGCGACGACCCCGACAGCCTGGTACGGCGTGAGGGGGCGGAACGAATGCATCAGCTCATCGATGCTGCGGCAGCGTTTCACATCTTCTACATCGAGTCGCTGAAGGAGAGACACAACATGGCGAGCATCGCGGGAAAGGAGGCGGCGCTGGAGGAGGCGAGGCCGTTCTTCCAGGGAATCCGTAGCCTACCGCTGCGACAGGAGATCGCCACCCGCCTCGCCGAACTCCTCAACTTGCCGTTCGACGGGTTGATGCAGGAGCTCACGCGCGGAAGAAGGCATCAAAGACCTGAGGTGGACATCGAACAGGAAGAGCACCACTGGGATCCACAGCAGGTGATCCTATCCCTCCTCCTGCGCGGCGATGTGCCCTGGGAGCGAGTGGCTGCACTCGTCTCGGTGGAGGACTTTGCTGCCCGCTACCGTCCGATCGTCGCGCAGATCGCACAGACGAGGGGCCAAGTGGACCCATCTTCACTGACAACATTCCTTGATGAGGATAGCGCGCGCGAGGTAAGCTATTTAACCCTGTCTGAGCCGCTGTGGAACGACGTCGAGAAGGCGCTGCAGGATGCTCTGGAGCGGCTTGTGGAGCTTCCGGAGATCGAGAACAAACTGAAGGATCTGCGCGGAAAGATGGAAGATGCTGAGAGAGCCGGTGATCGTCGCCACCTCGATGAACTGCAGCGTGCCTACAGCACGCTCGTGGCCCAGAGGCTATCCAGGAGGAAAAGAGATGGCAAAAAGCAAACAGCAGGCCAAAGATAAGCAGGGCGCGGGAGATTCCACAACAGAGAGACCGATCAAGGGGATTGAACTATCTGATCAAGTGCTGGATGCAACCGAGAAACCAAGAGGCGCTGTCTTGGATGAGCCGATCGATAAAGACGACGTAATCTCCGACGGGGATGAGATTCTAGAAGAAGATGATGTCCTCGAGGAGGACGACATCACTGTAGTGGACGAGCCCCTCGAGATCGAGAATCCCGCTGTAGAAGTTACTAGTACAGTGCATCTCAGTGTGGCCAAGAAGAACACGCATAAGCATCGCGTCATCGATACAAGAAAGCCAACCCACAGGGAAGATCCTGTGAAGACCTACCTACGCGAGATCGGACAGTATCCCTTACTGACCAGGGAGGAAGAGGTCGAACTGGCAACATCGATGGAGCGCGGGACCTGGGTGCACGCCATTCGCCACGGAGCAAGTGCGCAAGAGAAGCTCAGCCGTATTGTCCTTCCCAAGGAGGGAGGAGTGAGCATCCTTCCTGAAGATAAGAAGGCAGAGTTAGAGTCACTCGTCGAAGCAGGCAAGAGTGCGGCTGTATCCCTGGGGCTTGCTAAGCAAAAGAGCAGCCTCGATCTCGTCCGCTTGCTGCAGAAGAAGGCGCAGGAGCTGGAAGAGATCGATACGCAGGCGCGCGCATCGCGTGACACACTGACAATCTCCAACCTGCGCCTCGTTGTTTCCATCGCCAAGCGCTACACAAACCGAGGACTATCGTTCCTCGACCTCATCCAAGAGGGGAACATGGGCCTGATGAAGGCGGTAGAGAAGTTCGACTACAAGAGGGGGTTCAAGTTCTCAACTTATGCGACATGGTGGATCAGGCAGGCGATAACGCGTGCCATCGCCGATCAGTCTCGCACGATCCGCGTTCCGGTGCACATGATCGAGACTGTCCGTGATCTGAAGCGTATCAAGCGAGAGTTCATCCAGCAGCACGGCGCAGCCCCCACACTGGAGGACCTCTCCCTATTGATGGGGATGAGCGTTGATAGAATCAAGAAGGTGGAGAACGTGTCCTCCTACACTTCCTCGCTGGAGCGACCGATCGGCGATGAGGACGAGGACACCCTATGCGATTTTATCGAGGATACCTCTTCCCCTTCTCCAACCAAGGAGACGTTCCGCATGTTCCTGAAGGAGCAGTTGAACCGTGCCCTTAATCAGCTCGATGAGCGGGAGCGCGAGATCCTCAAGCTACGCTACGGCCTGGACGACGACCACCCGCGCACGCTCAAGGATGTCTCTCTCAAGTTCAACATCACCCGCGAGCGCGTGCGCCAGATCGAGATCAAGGCGATCGAGAAGCTGAAGCATCCCTCGCGCCGCACCGAGCTGAAGCGCTTCCGGGAACTCCTGAACGGGGAGGACTAGTTGCTGAAGGCCGATCAAGTCCTTGTGATCCTCGGCCCAACCGCCGTTGGAAAGAGCGCTGTCGCCGTCGAAGTCGCACGGAAGATCAACGGCGAGATCATCTCCGCCGACTCTCGCGCCTTCTTTCGCGGCCTCGATATCGTCACCGACAAGCCACCGCTCAACAAGCGCCGTGGAATCCCGCATCACCTCATCGATATCGTTGAGCTAACCGGTAAGTACGATGCGATGAGTTTTCGTAACGATGTGCAACGTTTGATCCCGCAAATTCAGTCCCGTGGGCACATCTCGATCATCGTCGGTGGCGGAACGCTCTACCTGGGTGCGATCCTGCAGGGAATCTTCACCGGCCCGAGCGCCGATCCTGAGTTACGCGCAAAACTATTGGGTGAACCACTAGGCGAGTTATACGCGCGATTACAGAAGGTCGATCCGCAGGCGGCAGCGCGGATCCACACAAACGACAGACTACGCCTTGTGCGCGCGCTTGAGGTGCATGGAATCACTGGACAGCCGATCAGCGATCTGCAGAAGGAGGCAGAGCCGCTCCCGTTCGATTTCACTGTCTTCGGTCTAAAGATGGAGCGAGAGGCGCATCGCCGTGTGATCGCGCAGCGTGTTCGTGAGATGCTGGCGGGTGGGCTGATCGACGAGGTACGATCCCTGCGCGCTCAGGGACTCAACTCACAGCACCAAGCCCACCGCACGATCGGCATACCCGAGACAGAAGCGTTCCTCGATGGAGAAATCTCACGCCAAGAGCTCGAAGAGCGTTTGATCATTAATACCTGGGGGCTTGCCCGTCGACAGATGGCCTGGTTCAAACGCGACTCAGGAGTCACCTGGATCGACATTGCGGGAAGATCGCCACAGGAAGTGGCAAAGGAGATTGGGAGAGATGAACGTAGTGAGTGCAGCTCAGATCAAGGCGCTTGATAGAGCGGCAGTCGGGGCAGGGATTCCCGCCGGCGACCTGATGGAGAACGCTGGGCGTGGCGTGGCTAATGCCCTCATCAACAGGGCACCGGGTAAGAACGTTGTCGTTATCGCTGGCAAGGGGGGGAACGGTGGGGATGCCCTCGTCGCCGCACGGATCCTGTGTGAAGCAGGATTTCATGTGAGAGCGTTCACCCTCTCTTCGTTCGCTGATCTCACTGAGACGACGCGCGAGAAGGCGCATCTTGTCAATGAGCGCTTCCCAGGGGCTCTGCGCGTGCTCAATGGCAGTCTTGATGAGCTCAATGAATCCCTGGCAACTGCCGATTGCGCGATCGATGGCCTGCTGGGGATCGGGGTGGACCGCCCGCTCTCCGGAAGATACCTGGACACAGTGCGAGCGCTGAACAAAGCTGATCTGTTCCGCATTGCTGTCGATCTGCCATCCGGTGTTCCCTCCGATTCTGGTACGATCATCGGTGAAGCGATCAATGCCGATCTCACGGTGTGCATGGCCGCGTACAAACCCGCGCACCTCCTCTATCCGGCACGCAATCACTGTGGAAGGATCGACGTCGTCCCGGTTGGGTATCCCGAGCAGCTGTGGGATGCCGTTACTCCGATCGCACGTGTTATGGAGAGGGAGTGGATCGCTGAGCACCTGCCTGCGCGTCGCCCTGACGGGCATAAAGGGACGTTCGGACGCGTGTTGATCGTCGCTGGATCGCTCGGGATGAGCGGAGCGGCCATCCTCTGCGCAGGCGGAGCGCTGCGTGCCGGAGCGGGACTCGTCACCGTCGCTTGTCCGCGTTCGATCCAGGCGGTCATCTCCACGTCTCTTCCCGAGGTGCTCACTATCGGATTACCCGATCGAAAGGGGCATTTGACGGAAGAGTCCCTTTTCCCCCTTCGTGGCGCGCTTGCAGGGGCGGACGTTGTCGCCCTTGGTCCCGGGCTGGGGCGAGCTGACGAAACCGGAGCGTTCGTGCGCGCCCTGCTTACAGAAGTGAAATTGCCACTCGTGATCGACGCGGATGGGCTGTTCGCCCTAAATCCCGGAGCACTGGAAGAGATCGCTGAGCGTGCCATCCTCACCCCTCATCCAGGGGAGATGAGCCGCCTGATCGATCGCACTGCTGAGGAGATCGACACCGAGCGGATCGACATCGCGCGCTCCTTTGCCGCTGAACATGGTGTTGTCCTGTTACTCAAAGGCAGACCGACCGCAATCGGGACGCCGAGCGGCGAGGTCTTTCTCAACCAGACGGGAAACACCGGGCTGGCTACCGGCGGAAGCGGAGACGTGCTGACCGGAATCATCGCCGGCCTCCTCGCAGGGGGCGCGAGCCTTGCCGATGCAGCGATCCTCGGAGCCTATCTCCACGGATATGCCGCCGACTATCTCGCGCGCGACCGCGCCGAGCGCTCGATCATCCCCAGTAATCTGCTCGAAGCGCTCCCGCACGCGATCAAGGAGGTAGAGAGATGTTAGGAAGCCATCAGCTCTCAGCGATCAGCCATCAGCTTTCAGGACAAACGGGTCAGTTCGGTGGTGATTTCTGAATGCTCACAGCTGACGGTTCCAAGCTTGGACTGATCGACACGCACGCACACCTCGATTCCACAGACTACAACGAGGATCGGTCTATGGTCATTGCGCGCACCTTCTCTGATGGGATCGGCGTGATCACGGTCGGAGTCGATCTCGAATCGAGCGGGGCAGCGCTGAAGCTTGCCCAGCGTCACAGATTCATCTGGGCTGGCGTGGGAGTGCATCCGCACGAGGCGAAGACGTTCAACAATGAGGTCAGTGCGGCGTTGCGCAAGCTGACAACAGATCCAAAGGTCGTCGCTATCGGTGAGATCGGCCTCGACTACTACCGCGACCTCTCCCCGCGTTCTACGCAGCGAGATGTCTTCATCAAGCAGATAGAGCTAGCAAACGAGCTCGATCTGCCGGTGATCATCCATAACCGCGAGTCGACCAAGGACATGCTCGCCATACTGCGCAAGCACCGCCCAAAGAGAGGAGTAATCCATTCTTTCCTCGGTGACATTGACCTGGCACAAGAGTTCATGGACCTTAAGCTCTATCTTGGAATTGGTGGGCCGCTGACGTTCAAGAAAAACGACATCCTCCGCGATGCAGTACGCCAGATCCCGCTCGATCGGATACTCCTCGAGACCGACTCTCCCTACCTCACACCTGTGCCGTACCGTGGAAAGCGGAATGAACCGGCCTATGTGCGCTACGTGGCTGAGGAGATCGCACGCATAAAGGAACTTTCGATTGACAAGGTGGCTGCCGTCACCACAGAGAACGCCAGACAGTTATTCGACATTTGATTCCAGCACCGGAAACGTTGGGTATGGAGAACCGACGCTGCAGAAAGCACAGTAGTAATGGCCTTTCGTTGCATCTTGTATGCAACATTGCGCTTGTCGTCTCGCGTTTGGGCATTGCTCAACGTGGCAGATGAACTGCCACGCTACGAAAGCAAGATCTTGCGCGCAGATCGTCTGTAACGTTGTTGACTAAACGGACCTATTCCTCATCCACTCTGCGACATGCTCTGCGAACTTGTGAAGGTCGATAAGACGCTGCAAGTTATCCAAGACCTGATCCCAATCGATTCTTAGGTACTCATGAACGAGGATGTTACGTAGCCCGGTAATGGGAGCGAGACGCTGAGCAAGTTCTCTGGGAAGCACCCCGATCTCTCCCAACGCTTCTATTGCTCCGTATGCATCAGCAGGCTTTTCCAGCCTTTCGAGAGTGATTATCCGATTAGCAATGTCGATGCACGCTTGGGCTGCGACCTCAAGATTCCTCTCCACGATGTCCTTGAGATAGGGATCGTCCTCGAACTCATCCCTTCGCTTCGCCCGTAGCGGTTCGAGTTTCTGCAAGCATCCTCTCAGTCGCTCTAAGCGCCTCTCTATACCGTTGAACTCCTCGTTCATAGTCATCACTCGTCTCCTCCAACATCTTTCTGCGCCGCGCTCGCAAAACAGGTAACTGGTCGTAATACATGCTCATCATATTTGCTTCGTACTCCACCCGCGTCGCCCGGTCCCTCTCGTAGATGGGATGCCTGGCAGCGATCACGTTGTAGACAAGCTCGATCGGGGCGCGAGAAAGATCGATAAGGTCAACCTTCCCTCGAAGGGTCACCTGCAACAGGTGTTGCAGCAGGTAATGATCGTCCGCTGCAATCGGACGGGAGTAGAGAACGGCAATATCGTAGTCACTCTCCCGCCCAGCAACGCCCTTTGCGCGCGAGCCAAATAGGTATGCCAGCCGAACAGAAAATCGCTCTCTAACCGGCTCGAAGAAATCCCTCAACCTCGTCGTTATGTCGTCGTTTTGATTCATAGGCTCTCCTGTAACACGATAATTCTAGCGCTGACGGCGTGCCAGGAGCAAATCGAGCGGCCTGACAGCGCGCTCTCGCTTACAAGGCCCTTCAGTTAGGATCTTTTCTGAGACAGGAGCGCTGCTGATCGAGTAAATCTTGATGTAGATCACACTAATAGATAGCTGCAACAAGATACCACGACAGCGGCCGCCTTTCATATCGCGGTTAGACGATAACTCCCTAACGGACCGCTCTTCCAAGCATCGCTGCTACCTTCTCCAAGAGATCTCGATCGTCATCGGTGAAGGCATCAGCCATGTCGCTGTCGATATCGATCTCGCCAATCACATGATCTCTCGCATAGATCGGTACGACCATCTCGGATCGCGTCTGTGGGAAGCAGGCAAGGTAGCGCGGATCGGCGTTGACGTCGCCGACGACCACCGTCTCCCCCGTGCGCGCCGCAAGGCCGCAGATCCCCTGTCCAACGGGGATGCGCACGTGCTCCGTCGCCTCTGGTC
>CAYQFN010000059.1:0-5385 GCA_964416685.1 uncultured Thermotogae bacterium
CGTGCAATTCGTGATACGTCTTGTCGCTCATCGTGTTGTTGCTTCCCTCTGCGCCTTAGCGAGAGACCCAGCTCTTGAATTCTTCTCTGTGTTACCTTGACTTAACCGTGAGGAACCGCTTCATTCCATCGTCAATAATCAACGTCTTACCTCATCAGGTATGTCTCTACTGAGGGTCGATCGGTTCATTCGGATAGGGCTATCAGCTGCCAGGGCAACCGGAGCATTTGTAATGGTTTGTGGCTGATCACTGATGGCTGAAAGCCGACAGCTTCTTTTCTAGATTTTCGTCTGTTTCTCCACCACCGCGTCGGGATGGATCTTGAGCGATTCGGAGTATTCGACCAGGCCGATGCGGCATCCAGGGCCAATCTCCACTGTCTTACCCCGCACTATTTCAGCGATTGTATCCTCGAGCAAGATTTCGTCACCCTCGATCTGTGTCGTGTGCAACTCCGCCGTCCCTCCACCGGTGAACAGCTTGATCAATCCATCGAGCAGGATCCCCTTCTCTCTCCAGCCCCCGCGAGTAACTTCAATCCGTTCTCCGCCGATCTCCCGTGCCTGGCAGCGGCCGCCGAGTTTGATCTCCACTCGATCTGCAGAGAGGAGTCCCTCGATCTTGAACCCACCGCTCGCCTTGAAGATCTCCGCCTCTACGTCTTCACCGACGCGCAGGTCCCCGCTCACCTTGATGTACTCCGAGGCGATCCCCTTGGCGGTTTTGAACGTGCCCGAGCACTTCAGCTCCTTGACCCTGACCTGCCCGTCAACACGCGCGCTCCCGCTGACCTTCATCTCGTCAGCGATGACATCCTGGGAGAAGACAGCACTCCCCGAGGCAGCAATCAGGGTGGCCTCTGTCTTCCCTTGAATCTTGCCAGATCCGGATATCTTGATCTCGTCTGCGCTCAAATCGCCTGTGACCTTGCCCGCTCCAGAGATAGAGACGCGATCGTAGGTTCCACCGCTGATCGTTCCCGCGCCGGAGATAGTTGCAGAATTTCGCTTCTCGCTCATCTTTCCTCCTTGGCTTCTTCTTGCTCTTCGGCCAATCCTTGCTTTTCGATGCGTTCCTGCTGTCTTTCCACTCCTTCTTGCTCCTCTTCTTCCGAGCATCCCTTCTCCACAACAAAGTCTAGCTTGATTTGTTCAAGCAGCATTTGAAGATCAACCGACTGCACGATTTCAGTCTCTGGGTCAAAGACCGCATTTGGTGCAGCTATTGCGGCAAGGTTGATCTCAGCGGAGATTCCAGCCGCGGCAAGGCGCTTACGAAGCAGGTACAACAGCAGATGCTCCTGGGGGATTCTGTCGATCAATCCACGGGCCATGGCTCTGTCGAGCGTCTCCTTTACCAGATCGATCTCCTCCTTACTCGCCTTCTTCTCCAATTGTCGGAGAGCACCGAGGCACAGCGTTTCTTGCAGCGATAATGCCGACTCCTCATCATCCAGATGAAGGCTCTTGGTCAGCTCATCGTCGAGCCAGCCGAGACTGCGAAGCTTAGAGAACGCCACCTCAAGCTTGTCGTTAACGCGAGCATTAATCAGATCGGCAAGATCATCGAGCGGGTAAGTTTCTTTCATCTCCACGATCCGCTCGATACGCTCGAGGATCTTCTCCTGTGGGAAGAACGTCTCCTGGCCGGTGAAGGTCGAGCGGCGGATGAACCAGCTCTCAGGGATCAACCCCTTTCGTTTCCAGCGGTAGAGCTGCCCGTAGGAGATCCCCATCTTCTTGAGGACCTCCTTTTTCGAGATCAGTTTCTCCTCATCCATAGTGCGCCTCCCGGGTGTTAAAACAACACTCTGTTACAAGCCATCGCTGCAGACTGGCTTTTTTATGAGATAAGAAGATAGTGCGCTGGAAGGGCGGGGCTCTCGTTTCCGAAGCCGTGTAAAGCGTGATATCCTGCTTTTCTCCGCTCTTTCGAGAAACTCCTTGTGTTTCATCTCCGCCAGTTTCTCCAGCTCATAGGTCGATTGGTACATCCTTGCCACCTCCCAAGGTGTATGCTGCATGAGCAGTATAACATAACACTGTTACGATGTCAAGATCTGGACAAGGAATATTGTTTTCTAGCTACCCATCTACATTTCCGTCACTATCCAAGCGCAACGTTGGAGACCGCCTGTCTGGGATACGGACAGGGCTCCAACGCAGAATTGTGGTTTTCGTAGCGTGTGCAGCTTGTCTGCCACGTTGAGATTTGAGGGGTGCAATATACGCTCCGGCGTTGATTACACCCCTCAGAGCCGCCGGTTTGCCACGTTGATGCTTGCCAGTTACTGTCCGATCACACTTACCCCATCGACTGCAATTGGCGGTGTATTCACTGCTCCCAGCACCCACGTCGGGCTATTGCCGAGCGCGATCAGGTTGTCCTTCAGCAGGGCGTAGGTGTTCCCTGCGATCATCGTGTTCTTCACGCGGCCGACGATCTTTCCCTTTTCGATCTTGAACGCCACCGCCACGTTGTTCGAGAATTCACCGGCGGCGATGTTCCCCTGCCCCAGCCCAAGGACACTCTCTACGAGGAGCCCCTCCTCTATCCCGGCGATGATCTCGCTCTCCTCTTGATCCCCCAGGGATACGAGGACGTTGCTCATCCCGATACCCGGCGGAGTGCGGAACCCGCCTCCACCGAACAGTCCACCCTTATACCCGTTCCCGGTCGGCGTGGCTCCGGCGAGGGCAGCCGTCCTAAGATCGTAGACGAAACTGTTGACGATGCCGTCTGACACGAGAGGGGTGCGAGTGGTTGGTATTCCTTCGTCGTCGAACCCACCGCTCCGCGGTCCACGGGAAAGGGTCCCATCGTCCGTGAGTGAGAAGCGGGAATCGAACACGCTCTCCCCGATCCGATCCTTCAACGGAGATGTCCCCGTGTAGACCGACTTCCCGTTGAACCCGACCAGGAGAGGGAGGAGGAGCGCGATCGCTCCATACGGGGTAAAGACGATCGGGAGTTCCTTCGATGGTGCAGGGACGATCTTCTCCCCGTATCTGAGGTAACGGATGAGGCGGTCGACGAGCGCGTCGACAGAGAGATCCTCTTGAAAGCGCGTTACATCCCCCGCGGAGAGGATGAAGATGTCTCCCTCGCGGGCCTTCCCCGCTTCGATGGAGAGTGAGAGTTGCGTTCGTTCCTCATCCACCTTGCACCCGGCGGTGTTGCAGATCTCTACCGTCTCTACGGCCTTGGCGATGGAGAGGTTAACATCCGCTTCCGGATCGGCTTCGTGCAGCCGGGTGAGCGCTCCCTCTCCGATCGCGATCATCTCCTCCTCGGAGAGATCAACGACGGCACGGTCGTATACCTCGACTCGCGCCGGTTCCTTCTCCATCGGGAAGCTGAAGGCGCTCTTCTCGCCGAAGGCGGCGGAGGCGATCGCTGCGGTGATCAACTCCGATGAGTCCTTCAGATCGGTCGTGGTGGCGAACCCGAGGCGGCCGTCATCGATCACGCGTAATGCCATCCCTTCGATCTCTTTACTCTTGATCGATTCGAGCTTTCCAGAGCGAAATTCGATCGGAACGGTGCGGGTTTTCAGGTGATAGATCTCCGCCTGATCGACCTTCCCTTTCAGCGTGTTGAGTAAACCATCCATTATTTCCCTCCTATCGTTACGTTCTGGATTCTGATGTGGGGTGAGCCGTCCGTGACAGGAAGAGGGGACTGCCCCTCCTTTCCACAGCCGCCGGATGCGCCATGCACCCGTTGATCGTCTCCGATCATGTCGATCGAGCGGAGCGTCTCGAAGAGGTTCCCCGTCAGGACGACGTCCCTTAGCATCCCACCCACCTCTCCGTTTCGGATTTCGTAGGCGTAGGCGGCGGAGAAGGTGAACTGCTCGAACATCGTCTGTCCGCCGTAGGCCTTAATCGCGTAGATCCCGTGATCGATCCCGGAGAGCATCTCGGTGAAAGAGTGATTTCCACCCTCGATGTAGGTGTTGGTCATGCGCACGATCGGTTCGTGCTCGTAGGAGACGGCGCGGGCGTTTCCGGTTGGTTCGGCCCCCATCTTCTTCGCTGTCTCCCGCGAGTGGAGGAGGCTCGTCAGGATACCGTTTTTGATCAGGTACGTCTTCGCGCGGGCGACCCCTTCATCGTCGTACGGAACGTTCCCGCGCAAACCTGGCATATACCCGTCGTCGACTACGTTCAGTGTCTCTTCCCCAAAACGAGCACCGAGGGTCATGATCTTGCTCAAGCGCTCGTTCTTGAATAGAAAATCAGCCTCGCAGAAGTGGCCAAACGCCTCGTGGATAAAGACCCCGGCCAGATCCTGGTCAAGGATAACCGTGTACTTTCCCCCCACGACCGGTTTTGCGCTGAGGAGATCGACCGCCCGCTGCGCTGCACGGCGGACCTCCTCCTCACGCCCGAGGACAAGGTCGAACCCGCTCGCCTCCCCGATCGACTCAAACCCCTGCTGGATGTTGCTTCTCCCATCGCTTGCAACCGCCAAAAAGATGAGGGTGACATCCGGGACCTCTTGCGTGAGGAACGTCCCCTCGGAATTGGCAAAGGTCACCTCACGGAACGAGTCGGTGTAGCGGACCTGAGAAGAGACGATCCTCTTGTCGTGGGAGAGGAGGATCTTGTTGTAGGTTTCGGCGAGTTCTTTCTTCTCTTTGAGAGAGACGGAGCGAAAATCGTGCTTCAGATCGGCGCGGACCGTCTCCTGAATGACGGGAACCTCGGCGAGTTCCACGGGCGCGTCGCTGCGGCTGGCGACGAGTTTCGCCGCGCGTGTCGCCTCGCTCACCTTGTCTGACAACTGAGAAATATCGTTGAAGACAGCGATCCCCCATCCTCCATCCTTCAATACGCGGACGATCCCCCCGAACTCGCTCGATGCCTCCAGATTCTCCAGTTTGTCCTTTTGGAAGAACACCTGGCTGCGAAGCGCTCGTTCGACGCGGATTTCGGTGTAGTCAGCGCTGCTCTTTGCAATGGCCTGCTTAATCTGTTGCTCCACGCTAGCCGACCTCCTTTAACATTTCATTCGAGGTTAACATCACACTGTTACGTTTTCAAGGCGCATGAATACGGCTGAGCTGTTGTATTGTTCATGTCTTAGCGATATAATAAGTTATTATGTTGCGACCGTCGGCGTACAATATCTTCGTACCCGAGGAAGGAGGCTTCCTTCTTGCCAACCTTGTCACAGAGGCGCTAGTCAGATTGGACAATGAGCATGCCGAACTTGTCCGTCGTATCTTGAAAGAGCCAAATAAGGCGT
This sequence comes from uncultured Thermotogae bacterium, assembly GCA_964416685.1. Taxonomy (GTDB): domain Bacteria; phylum Bipolaricaulota; class Bipolaricaulia; order UBA7950; family UBA9294; genus M55B144. The sequence continues at coordinate 5,255 of CAYQFN010000059.1, forward strand.
ACTTCGGTGAAGAAACGCGAACACTTGAGGTATTGAAAAGTAATGGAGTCCTTATCGACAGCGACTTTGACGAGCAGGCGTACCTCAAGCTTCGATTTTTCGTAGCTCGCTATGGGAACGAGGCGTTAGGT
>CAYQFN010000059.1:5485-10247 GCA_964416685.1 uncultured Thermotogae bacterium
TCTTGAGTTTAGGATTCGTGTCAATATCGACCATGCTACTGCTCCTCTTGCTGAGCAACTCCTTGATTTTCTTGAGCCGGTCAAAGAGAAGATCATCCTCGGCTTCTACCCGGTCTCTTCCACCGCTCGTGCAACTGATAGTGGGATTAAGTGTCTTTCTATGAGTAGATTCGCCGATGTGCATCGTGGGATTCTTCAAGACGCGCACGAACGAGGCTTCCGCTTGGTAAAGGGCTTCGCTTTAACTGCCACTGTCTATTGTGGTGCGTATCAGTTAAATACCCACATAGTTGATCCGCGGGGAGACGTATTTAAATGTGTAGAAGATGTAGGGCATCCTGAACACCGCATGGGGTACTTAACCGACCAAGGCATGATTCAAGTTGACTACCCAAGAATGCTGCCATGGGCAGTATGGGACCCATTTCAAGATCCCGAGTGTCGCAAGTGTGAAGTGCTTCCCGTGTGCATGGGAGGATGTCTGCGGCTATTGGGTCGTCCAAGTAGGGTGCTGTGAATCGTCGAATCATCGCGTTCTTGGCTGGGCGATCATTAGTCGACGTCGGAGGGACGTTCTCCCAGGTGGCCGTGTTCTGGACGGCGTTGTCCATAACTGGATCGGCCATCTCGGTCGGTTCGCTTGGCGGAGTATGGACATTCAGCATGGCCGTGATGAGCCTCATCTCCGGTGCGATCGTCGATCGGTTCAACCGCAAGGCATTGATGATCCTTCTCGACGGCCTACTCGGCGTGGTCAGCCTGGCCCTGTTTGCCCTGGCCACGACCGGAGTCCTACAGATCTGGCACCTGTGGCTCTTTCTCGTTGCGGAAGCAGTGTTGGGAATTCCGTCCAGCTTGTCATATCGGACGCTTCTCCCAGACATCGTGGACAAGGACGTCCTCCTGCGGGTGAACGGCGCGATGAGCTCGTGGGGAAACGTGGACAATCTTGTAGAGGCGGCGTTGGCCGGGGTGATCATCAAGCTGTGGGGCCCGGGACCGATCTTCCTGATCAATGCAATAACGTACTTCGTCGGTGCAGTGAGCCCACTCTTTATCTGGAGACTCAAGACGCGCGCTCACAAACCGGCCGAGCGCTGGCGCCCGTTCGCCGACTTGCGATTTACGACACGCTACCTGTTGAAAGAGCGGCTATTACGCAAGTACATCCTGCTAAACCTGGGCCAAAGCGTGGTCTTTGCTCCGCTCTTCTTCATGGCTCCATTAGTGGCTAGGGCCGTCGGTGCCGGATCAGAGGGGTACGGGTTCTTCCAGAGTTTGACGATTGGAGGTCTGCTCGCCGGGAGCCTTCTTGCTGCCACGATCGGCGCCCGTTGGCCCAAGGTGATCGCGTGGCTTGGCGGAGCTGCTCTTTACTCTATCAGCTTCATCGTGCTTGGCTTCTGGCTCTCGCTGCCGGTTGCGCTCGCCGTTTTCTTCCTGTTTGGCTTAGGCTGGACCGGTGGGCGTGTTTACATGGGGACCTTTATTCAGCAGGTGCTTCCGAGCGCTCACCGTGGCCGGATCATGGGGATTACGAGCTTCATGGGAGGCGTGTTGCAGCCGCTCGCCCTAAGCCTGGCAACGGTATTCGTCGATCGCGCCGGCCTAGGAATCGTCCTCGTTGCCGTGGGAGCACTGAATTTGGCGATGGTAGGGCTCTCCGCGTGGCTGCTCCCACTGCGGGAAGAGGAGTGGACGCTTTCCACGCCCGAGGTATGACGATCGCCTGGAAGACTGGCTCGTGTTTACAGATAGGTAACAGAGACCATTGACCGGAAGCGAAGACCATGCAGCAAGGCGCTTGAGTTAGAGATCTAAGTGGAGTCGGCCGCATAGGGCAGTTTGCTGTAGTGTACAGTAACATTGCACACAAAGTACAACACTACGTTTGCTTGTCTGTAGCGCCAGAGCCCTGTCCATATTTCAGACAGGCGATCTCCGATGTTGAAGGATTTATCTGCAATCCCAATTGGGCTCTGCCTTACCCGTATGATGCAATGATGAATGATTCATTGTAGGACATGCTCCACTTCATCTTCGTAGGTGATCTCTGTATGAGCGTGCAGTTGGAGATGACTGCCGTGGTACAGCTATAATGACTTGCTGATAGAGGAAGGAGAATGGCCGATCTATTGCGGCTTATTCACACGCGAAGGAGCGTGCGGGCGTTCACGGCCGCTCCGGTGCCGCGTGAACAGATTGAGCAGATCCTAAACGCAGGCCGATTTGCACCATCGGGGAAGAACACGCAACCGCGCCGCTAACGATCGCCGTGCTGCGCGATTTGGATGCCGGCTACGATGAGCTGAAAGACGCGCAAGGGATCGGTGCGGCGATCGAGAACATCCTCCTCGCCACGCATGCCATCGGCCTCGGTGCCTGCTGGATCGGCAAGGCGCCCAATGGCCAAGATCGAGCGGATAGTTGGTGCAAAGGAACACGGAGGTGATGGCCCTCATTCCCATCGCCCACCCGGCAGAACATTCCAGTGACACCAGCCGCCACCGCTTGAAGCGATCGCTCGCTTCATCTGAACATGTGGCTCACTAGGAAGAGAGGAGGGGATAGACCGAGATGATGCTCTTCTCCTGGATTGTGCGTGTGCTATTGCTTGTTCTCGTGCTCCCATTCCTCGTTCTCTTCGACATCCTCTTCTCGCTGATCGTCGCTTCTCCGCTGTCAGTAGCTCTATTCGTACTGACGTTGGCACTCCTCGCTTTAGGAATCGCGTTTGGTATTGCACTGGGCGCAATCGGAAATCTTGTCGATCTGGTGATCGTCCTTGGCCTGATCGGAATTGCGTGGAACTGGCCACACAGAGCGCAGGGTAGGCTCATCGACAAGTTACGCATGTCCTACCACCGCTTGCGGGCTACGCTCCATCGCCAGGTGAGCCAGTTCACCACCGTTGACCTGCCATCGGACTCGGGATCGTCTTGATCGCGGTTGTCCTAATCCTGTCATCGGGAATGATCCACTTCTTCTTAACAATAGCCATCGTGCTCGTCGTGATCGGGATCGTGTGGAAGTGGCCGCGCACTCCGCGTCTCCCCTTTGCCACCAAGCTGAGACTAGCGCTTGTCTCTTTACGCGATGAACAACTACGCGGGGTCTTTCGTTAGCCACGAGTCTTTGGTTAGCAAGTGGAGTGGGAACCTGTCCCTTCCGAAAACAGCATCAATGCTGATCTGGTCCCCAATTCCGTGATCAGACCCTAATCGCTCTGGAAAACACCAGGAATGAAGACGTGCGCACAGTGCCCTTCATAGGCAGACGTGTCAGTTTGCAGGAGACGGTGGCTCCTTCTCAATAAGCATACCCAGTTCCGATGGCAAGGGGCCAGAATAATGGTTCTGTGTTCCGCCTTCCCCGCTGCTTTTGTCCCGTCTTGCGGGTAAACTTGCCCCCGCCTTCCGCCTTCTTCGCTGTTGGCGGGAGCCGGAGATTCATGAGGGGGAATTGATTATGTGGAAAGCAACGATTGGATTGTTATTGATTATTGGCATGCTTGTCTTGCTTGGCGGATGTGAACCGAGCGGACCCAACACACCTCCGACAGCGGCATTCGGCTTTGTCGCGCAGAACAGTTTTCGCTACGCGCCGGTTGTTATGCAGTTTGACGCTCATGCTTCATTCGATAGCGATGGAAGGATTTCTTCCTACCAGTGGGACTTCGGCGACGGGGCGAGCGGTAGCGGCGTAAGGCCAGTACATACTTACTCCAAAGCGGGTGAGTATCTTGTCACACTGCATGTCTTCGATGATCAGGGAGGCGAAGGTGTGGCAGATCTTACGGTGTCGGTCCCTGCTGTTCCCGATGATATGCTACTGAGGCGATACGCCTGGCAGTATGAGGGGGCGGAAAAGGCGTTGGAGTTGCTCATCCCAGAAACGACATACCAGTACTATCACTCCCAGTATCGTCAGCCATTCGTCAGTAACTACAAATACAACGACTACGTGCTCGATTCACGCGATGATCCGACGATTGGGGACATCGCCCGTGCGCTGCGGGCAAAGATCGGCGGTGGGAACATTGAGTACGCCAAATTTGTGCTCTCCTTTGTCCAAGGAGGAATCACCTACGCCCTCGATCAGCCGGGGGTTGAGTACCCGCTCTATCCGTTAGAGACGCTCGTCGACAAGGAAGGAGACTGTGAGGACACGACCATTCTTTATGTCAGCCTGTTGCGCGCGCAGGGGATTTCGTCGTCAATTGTTGCTGCTGACACCGATCACGATGACATGCCCGATCACGTGCTGGCTCTTGTTCTTGTGGACCCGTCCTTTGCCACTCAGATCGACTGTTCGGCGGGGATGCAGATCGGTCTGTACGCCATCGGCAGCGATTTGTTCGCCATGGCGGAGACAGCGGCAAATCCGGACACAAGCGGGTACATCGGACTCGGTTGTGATCCGTGGGAGATCGAGACAACGGACTTCAAACAGAAATGGGATCTGTTCTGTGAGGAGTAGCGATCGGCTTCTTATTTCCGGTCTTGCGTTGTGGGGGCAAATTCTTACAAGCGCTAGATTTTGTCTTGAGCGCAGCCCTGTCCGATAGAGTCTTACCCCACCGGCGTGCTCTACGTTGGACTTGGATCTTCTGGTAACCTCGCAGCTTAAGATGCACGTCTTAACGTGGCAGATCGCCTGTTTGAGAAGCCAACAGGGTTGCGCACGCTACGAAGGCAAAGCTTATCAGCGATTTTCGCGCAGGTATAACCGTCACAGGAATATAAGATTTGTCCTCGGTAAG
>CAYQFN010000060.1:0-9969 GCA_964416685.1 uncultured Thermotogae bacterium
TATCTGCCCCCGCAAAACTTGATCAATGGGGATCTCGAACACCCCAATGCTGGAAGTGTAAGTGTAGTAGTCAAAGATCAACCGGGGAAAGATCAAGAGGCGTCCATCTTTAAGCGACACAACTGGGTTAAAGGCGGCGATAGGTGTAGGACGCAGATAGTTTCTCACCACCAAATCACTCGGAGCGATATGAAACCGCTGATCAAAGATGTCATCCACCTTGGGGCCTCGTCGCCCCTGCAACCCATGGAGAGCGTTTTTGGCCTTCCTCTGCAATCTCTTCTCCACTAGCCTACCTTAGCGATCATCCTTATCCTAATTCTCCTTTTTCTCGCTTCCATCATTTGGATAGAGGCGTACTCTACCTCACATCCTTTGCTCCATCAACAATCTTCTACGGTGAGGATTTGGCAATGGCAACGTTAAGGCACTTGTCCGCCCCGCCATAGTAGAGGTACCAAGTATCTCCTCTTCTCGCTAGCCCTGAGGCAAAGACGACATTTGAGATTTGGCCAGCCTTTTCCCAACCTTCAGTCGGCTCCAAGATCGGTTGATCGAGTCTCTCAAGGACCCTTGTCGGGTCATCCTTGGAGAAGAGAACGGCCCCAACCTTATAGGTGATGTTGTCGTTCCACCCATTGTAGATGAGAAGGATTCCTCGATCGGTCACGATGGGCGGAGGGCCGGGCTCTATCCCCCGGCTATCAAACTCCCCTGATCTTGGTCGCATGACTGGATCGTTTCTAACCTTCCAATGAAGAAGGTCATCGGAGTAGGCGATCCAGATGCTGGAATCACCAAAGTACATCACGTACTTCCCGTTGATCTTCTGTGGCACGATGGCCCCGGACTTGCTCCACGGCCAGGGGATGATAATTCCATGCTTCTCCCAGTGGACGAGATCTGTGGACGTTGCCAGGGCCAGCTTGGCCCGGTAGCCGTTGTAAGCCGTGTAGGTCATATAGTACGTATCCCCAAAGATCACTACCCGAGGATCTTCACAGCCTCCCCAATACTCGTACTTTTCGGTTGGCGAGAGCACCGGTTCCGGGCGACGCGTGAAGTTGAGCCCGTCCTCGCTTTCCGCTAGGCCGATGCGCGAGACTCCTTTTCGATCTTCTGCACGATAGAGCATGTAAAAGATTCCGTCTTTAGTAATAACCGCGGGGTTAAAGACCGCCCATGATTCAAATCCGTCTCCCTGAGGGCTCAAGATGGGGTTGCCTGCGTATTTGATAAACGGCCCCGGGACCCAATCCAAAGTAGCTGATGGAGATTGAACCGCAGTTGCCGCAAGCCCAGATACAAGGATAAACAACACACTAATCAGAGTCGCTTTGAGAAAACGCCGCATAAGCCCAGCCCCAGAAAAACGAGGAGTGCCTATCGATATGGCCACAACGGGTATTTTACTTTGATGCTTCTGCACTGATAATCACCTCTTCCTGTCCAGGATGAAGAACAAAAGACAGGGTAGTATAGTTGTCATGTTCTTCTTTAGTGTAGGGAATACCTACACTTGTCTGCACAATCTTCTCGCCGGCGGGGAGAGTTAGGTCTATCTGTAGCCCTGTTTCCCCCTTTTGAGTAAGCGTAATCTTAGTTCCAGGATCCTGGCGCTCTACGGAAATGTCAACCGTGTCTTTTCCTATCTTTACATTCGTCAAAGCGACATTCTGCCAGGCACTCGGAAGTTGCGGGGATAGCGACAGTTCGTGTTCAGAGGCGAGCGGTTTTAAGCCGAAGATCCCCTCTGTGATCCCCTTGAGGAACATCGCCGATGACCATAATTGCATGAAGTCTCCGCCTTGGGGGATCAATTCCGAGAAAGCCCCGAGCATCCCGTGATTGATCGTCTCAGCGATGTCTCCGAGGAGGCGAGTCCCCATCTCAACGTTTCCATAATTGAACTCAGCCTGAGCCAAAACACCGGTTGGGAGCGTCCACACCCTCTCCTCCAATTTCTTAGTGTGGACGAGCCCCCATTCGTTGACCCACTCTTGATCAATTCTCTCGAGGGCCCGCGCACCTTTCCCGTGATCAGCAATCCCTACCTCCATCGGAACGGCCACGATCCAGTGTCCATCAAAGTTCTGAGAGTTATCCCATCCCAAGGAGTCGGCGAACATGCCCTCAGTCTCGATCCACCAGTTATCGTTAAATCTCTGTTTAATCTTTTCGGCCAGATTTGTGTATTGAGCGGCCTCTTCATCCTTGTTCAGAGCCACCGCCATCTGTGATAGGTCAAGGATGGCCTTATAGAGATAACAAGCGGAATCCAGTTTCTCCGGGCCCATCCCGGATCGCTCTACCATGCCCGGCCCCTCCGGGTAGTAATCCTTGTCACGATCACGAAACTTCAAGACATAGTCGAAGATCCCTTGTACGCACAGCGGATACATCCTCTTCAGAAAAGGCATATCTCCTGTCCAACGGAAATAGCTCCAACAAGCACTGGTGAACTGCGGGGTCTCTTGAACGTTACCTTTGTTATAAACCAGGCCACTAGTGCTGACCTCATGGGGAATCCGCCCGCCTTGTTTTTCACCCACGGCTGCCAGTGAACTTAGGCTATCCAAAGCTTCGTTATCGAACCCAACAGCCACAAGGCCAGGAATGGAGTATGCCGTGTCACACCCGAAGAGCTGCACGTACTCCGGCACTCCAGCGAAGCAATATCGACCGATATAGGGAGATACATCAGCAGACAGCATAAGGATATTGGCCTTCGCGCAGTAGTATGCCCGCTGGAACGAGGGATCGGAACAGCTGAACCCGACTCCTCCAAAGATCTTTTCATCGTAGAGGGCCGTCTTTTCGGCGAGCAGTTCATTACAGTGTTCCATCAGAGGATCAAACCTGGCTACAGCATTCCCGATGCCTTTCTCGTGGTCAGCGACTATCAGGAACCGCAACTCCTTCTCTTTGCCTGCTCCTAACGAGAACGGGTATTCCAAAGCACCCCTGGTTCCTGCGATTTCGTGCTCGGAAGGAGGCACGTTCGCCCCAAGGACTACGCCCCATCCATCCTTAGCCGTGTCATATCCCGTGATTTTGCCATCTTGATAGGTCAGTTCATCTTTCCCGTTGTGTAATGTTGAGTACCAACTTGGCCGTAGATCGACATGAGCGATGAACCGCAAGGTCCCACTCCTGGTCGGTTCCCCCGTGTTCCTGATTGTAATCAGTGAGAACAGGGCGGCTTCATTCTCTACGACAAAGTCCTTCCTCTCTACCACGAGACCGTTCTTTTCAAAGTAGAAATTGGCAGAGGCGAAGCTGTGAGAGAAGTCTGCACAATCGGTCAGCAACCAGGTTCCTTCACTATCATTGATCTCAAAGTAGAACCCATCCAGGACTTTTATCGGATGAGCCCAAACTCCTCCCATCTCACCGTCTATATGCCATCCGATCGCTGGGAAGTCACCGCTCATTGCCCCGATTTCGTACATCTTTTCGCCCGAGAGGAAGAAGAGGGTACTCATTTCATCCGTCTTGTCTAGCTGTATGTTGCCGGAGGATAGAGATTGGCTCCCTGCAAACTCCATAGGCTCTTGACTAGGTGTATCCGCTTTGGTAGTTGTGGATTGAGGTGCGAGCCCTCCCAAAAACAAGAGCGTTACAAGACAAGCAACAATCCACATCTTGCTATTGTCCACGTTCCTCTCCTTAGGTTGTTAGCTGAATCAGACCTGATGCATTGGAGGTCTAGGATCAAGTGGAGTCAAATGCGCATGTCCCGCCTCCTTCAGACGTCGGTCATTGCTTGATCCCACTCATATTGAAGCCTTCAATGAAGTAGCGTTGGAAAATAATGTAAATGATTAAGACTGGAATTACACTAATCACTGTCCCGGCAAGGATCATGCCCCACACGCTACCTGTCACTGAATTGTAGTAATGCAGGAAGAAGTTCAGTCCTATCGGTAACGTGAACTTACTATCCTGAGTGAGAACTATCATTGGCCAGAAGAACTCGTTCCAGGAGCCTTGAAAGGTGAGGATACCACCAACGGCGGCGATGGCCGGCTTGGAGAGAGGAAGAATAATGCGGGTATAGATCCGAAATGTGCTCGCCCCATCGATGCGGGCAGCCTCCTCGATCTCTCTGGGGATCGATTCCATGAACTGCTTCATCATGAACACGGCGCTCGTCGAAACCAAACTGGGCAAGAAGAGAGCCCAGAAGGTGTTAAGGAATGTCTTCATACCAAAAAGACGAGAAAGACCGAAGACCCCATCTCTAACCACCAGGTAGTTTGAGAGGAAGGTCACCTGCCCTGGGACCATCATGGAGAAGATGATGAAGAAGAACAGCACATTCTTGCCGGGAAAACGGAGCCGGGCGAGCGCATAACCTGCCATTGTTGCAAAGAGGGTGGTGATCACAATTCGAATTGCAGCGACAATAACGGAGTTAAGAATCCAGCGTGGAAAGAGATTCACCCCTCCTTTGCCCTTGTAGGTTGTCCAAGCCGCGATGAAGTACTTGAAGAGGTAGCCAATGGCGCCTGGGGTAACGTTCTTCCAGGTAAGGAAGGTCCCACTACTTCGGGAGCTTACCGAGACCGGCGGCAAGGTGGCCCGTACGAACTCGGATCCGGCGGGCCCAATGACGGCGATAGGTAGGAGAGGATAAGTCTCAGTTCCTTTGTGGGTGAGGATTACGCTATAGGTAATCTCATCACCATCATCAACAGCTTTTATCTGGCGTTGGATGACCTCTACATCGGTATCGGGAGCGGGGTTGGCCGCGCCGCTCTCATACGGTGGGGCTAGAAGCTGCACCCGAGGTAAGGGAGGGCTGGTATCGGTCTTTGGATAGCGGAAGGTCACTGCCAAGTCCACCTTTCCGCCTGGGGCCCAACCGCCGGTCCAGGCGCTTTTCCCACCTTGCGCTCCTAGATTCCAGGCGGCAACCCAGTTTGGCGGCCATAGTCGCGGACTCGCAAGACGGGGAGGCCAAGATAGAGGGTTCTCCGAAAAAGAGGAGATAAGGCTGTATACCAGAGGGCCAACCATAACAAACATGAGCACAATGAGTAGAGAGTAAACGATCGTCTTCCGCGCAAGCCGACGACGCGCAAGCCAGCGGGCATCAACCTGGTAGATCTGACCCCGATAGCGAACGCTGGCGAGTTTCGTCTCTTGATGGCTCATGAGTACCACCCCTTCTCAGAGAAACCGACCCGACGCTGGATAAAGACGATCACCAAGGTTAAGGCTGCCAACACCAGCGCCGCTGCCGAGGCCATCCCTACTTTAGGTAGCCCGCCTGAGCCAAAAACGTTCCAGTATACGTAATAAGCCAACGTGATCGTGGATTCCAACGGAGCTGTGCCAGCCGTGATTGCTACCTGATCGAACATCTGAAGCGTTCCGATGAGTCCCATGGTGATCACCAGGAAAAGCACAGGGCGGAGGGCGGGTACAGTGACGTGGAGTAGCTTTTGCCAGGGAGATGCTCCATCCATCTCGGCTGCTTCATAGAGCTCTTGCGGAACGTCTTGAAGCCCTGCCAGGAACAGAATCATGAACGTCGGACTGGTGGTCCAAATGTTGAGCATCATTATGGAGAGGAGGGGCAACGGGATTCCTAGGAAGGTCTTTCTGGTCGTAAGCCAGGGGATTGTTACCTGCGACATCGGGTACGAGGGCACGACTCCAAACCGCCACAGAATCGCTGTAACGACTACTCCGGCCAGGAGGCTGATCCCAAGGAGGGCAGGGTCGAACGCCCGTGCGGGTAAACCGTGCCTCCGCTCCCAGAAGACCTGTATAGATTGCACCAGCACGATCACGGCCAAACCCGTGATGATGAGCGGCCAATAGCGGCCGATCTCCGTCAAGAGCCAGTTGATCGTCCCCCGCCGGTTCATCAGCCAGATGAAGATGAGAGTGATAGCCACGCTGGAAGCGACGGAAGGAACATAGTAGGAGGCCCTAAAGAAGGTCAATCCTCGAATCTTCTGATTGAGAACTACTGCTAGCAGCAGGGCAAAAAAGGTCTGGAAAGCGGTAACAACAATTGCATAGACCAGGCTGTGGGTGAGTGCCAGCACGAACCGGTAGTCAGCAAATAGTTGAGTGTAGTTGTCAAGGCCGACGAACTTCGTAATATGAAATAGATTATAATCGGTAAAACTAAAGTAGACTGTCCGGACAAACGCATAGACAAAAGCCACCGCCAATGTAAACAAAAGGGGTAAGAGAAAGATGAATGCGGAACCCCATTCCCCTCTTCGTTTCATTCTGACTCCTCAGAGCAAAAAGAGGGGAGGCTAAATCGGCCTCCCCATATTATGGAGCGGCTTTTACTGATTCAGTTTGGCCGCAGCCTCGTTCATGGCCTCCTCAACAGTTGCCTCGCCCTGCATGATAAGGGTGAGGGCCTCGTTGACAGCCCCCGTGTAGGCACCTTGGCCTATTTCTCCAAAAGCGAAGGGGACCGTACCCGGAAGGTTGGTCGCCTCGAAGACCTTTTTGGTCGCCTGTGCAAAGTCATCCTTCTGCTGGAAGTATGCGCTATTCAGCAAAGCTGCCCGCGAAGGAATGGCATGGCCGGACTCAAGGATGTAGTTTTGCACCTCAGGGCTGGTCAGGATCTCGATCACCTTAAACGCGAGATCTGGCCGCCCAGAGGCTGGACTCGTAGGCATGGCATACCCACACGTGAACAGATAGTTGCTGCGTGGTCCACCCTCCCACGGAGAGGGGAGGAAGACCGTCCCGAAGTTGAGGGTGGGGTTCTCGTTGCGAATCGGTGGAATGAGCCAACCCCCTTCAATACACGTTGCAGCCTTTTCAGAAATAAAGGCCGCACCAGGCCATCCCGCTCCGATATCGGCGGAAGTGGCACTGATCCCCAACCGGTTGAAGGAAGTGAACCAATCCGCTGCCTGTTTAGCAGAGGCAAGATCGAACGGTGCAGTGCCATCGTCCTTGAGGAATGGCATTCCTGCCTCAAAAGCAACCGGCAGGAACCGTGCTGCATCTGCGTTGATGCAAGCGCCATACCATTTGCCTGGGTTGTTCACTTCGGCAATCTTACCGAGGAGCGTAGCCCAGGTATCATCGTCACTTGGATAAGCAACACCCATCTCATCAAACATATCTTTGTTGTAGAAGATCACAAGGCTATTGAAGTCCTTAGGGACGGCATAGAGCTTTCCGTCGAAAGTAAAGGCATCCTTCAGAGCGGGAATGAGATCTCCTTTGTTGAGGACCGCGGAGTTTGCCATGTAGTCATCCAACGGTTCAACCAATCCAGTCTTCTCTACTGTCTTCGCCCAGCCAACATCGACATAGAAAATATCCGGCGCAGTGCCAGCGGAGAGCGTCCGTAGCACAAAAGCCAGGAAGTCCTCCGTGATTGGCTCCCACACGACCTCTACCCCGGGGATCTTGTCCGCAACGAAACGTGCCAGTACATCCTGCATCAATGGCGTATCGCCCGAATAACCAGCCAATCGAATAGTCACCTTGTCTTGTGCAAGCCCGATTCCAGCTACCAACCCTACTATTAGCAGGGCCAACAAAACCTTACGCATGCTTGCCTCCTTTTTTCTTTTTCAGATACCTCTAGCAAAGAGACGGCTTTCTACAACCCTTGATATCACCCCCTTCTTGTCTACCGGTTCTTATCCCGCAAGAATCCCTGATCACCAGCTTCGTAGAAACTTTGATCTGAACAGGAGGTGAGATGGGATCATTCACGAGTTCGAGCAGCCTTGTAGCTGCCCACTGGCCCATTGTTCTGCGAAAAACCCTTACGCTCGTGAGAGGGGGTTCGGTGTGAGGAGCAAGTGTTCCGTCATCGAAGCCCACTACAGCTATATCCTCTGGAACCCGCAAGCCGGATTCCTTAATCGCGCGGATTGCCCCTGCAGCCGCTTCATCGTTAGCCGCAAACACTGCTGTGGGATGCGCGTGCTGGAACAGATGTTGAAGCGCCACATAACCACAGTTTGCACCAGGGATCCCCTCAGCCACTAACCTCTCATTAAAGGTGATCCCATGATTCTCAAGTGTCTGTTTATAGCCTTCAAACCGCTCAGAGAAGCTTAGATTATTGAGTGTCTCCGTGACAAAGCCGATCTCGCGGCGGCCCAGTTGTATCAAATGAGTAACCGCTTTCCTTGCTCCACCGACGTTGTCAATCATCACACTATCTATCCCTTCTAGATGGTGATCCACGATCACTACAGGGAGTTGTTCCCGAACTTGAAGGATCAGTTGTGCGGGAATTTCACAACCCGCAAGGATTATTCCATCAACTCTTCCCTCAGCAATAAACTGAGAAGCGCTCTCCACTGCATCCCGCGAAAAGAAGAAGCGATAGCCATCTACGCTGGCTATCGCCTCTGCTCCCTCCATCACCTCTCCATAGAAGGAACCGCCTGAAAGGAGCTGGTGTTTACTAACAAGAAAGCCTATATTACCTGTCTGTTGAGTAACCAGACTTCGTGCAGCCATGCTCGGGCGATAACCGAGTTTCTTGGCCGTTTTTAGAATCTTCTGTTGCGTCTGCGGGCCCACGCGTCCTTTGTTGTTAAGAGCGCGAGAGACAGTGGAGGAGCTTAGTCCTAACTCCTCAGCAATATCATGAATCGTTACTGCTCGCTTATCTTTGCTCAATCGCTTGCGCATCTCCAACATCAGTATAACGTACGTTGCGAGGAAAGTCAATAGCTGAAGCCTAAAACCACATAGGAATATTGCGCATGCGTTCCCGCAATTACTAAGCCTGTCACCCAAGCAGACAGAGCCAATAATCAGCCGACGATCTGTGGTCATTCGACTTTCCTTTGCATGGTTATTCCCCGTCCCACGCTTCATCGTCACATTCCCAACACCATTTAAGATGCTAAGCTAGAAAGATCTCTTTGTAACCGGTTTCATAAATTCATTATAGTACTACCGTTGCATTTGTCAAATCGTTCTTCAGCTGTGCCGTGTGCTTTCGCGAATGATAAGTTGGGTTCGGAATACCTTATTCAACGCCCCCTGTGCTTCCCCGCCCAGTCGCAGGAGGAGGAGTCGACCCGCTTCTTCACCCATTTCGAAGATTGGCTGGTGAACCGTAGTCAATGGAGGATCTACGAAGCTGGCATACGGAATATCGTCAAAGCCGATGACTGAGGCGTCCTTCCCCGCTTGAATCCCTTCTTCCTTGAGAGCCGTTATCGCCCCCATTGCCGCCAGGTCGCTCGCGGCGAAGACAGCGGAGAATTCAAGGCCGGTTATGATCGCATCCCTTACGGCTTCGTAACCGCTTTCAAAGGAAAAGTCTCCGTGGATGATGTATCGTCCATCACTGGGGAGGCTGTGACTGTTCAATGCAGCTCTGTATCCTTGTTCGCGGGCGATGGATGCTACGTGATCGTTAGGCCCATTGACGAAAAGGACCTTCTCATATCCCAGTTGGAGAAGGTATTCCACTGCGCTGCGTGCACCGCCTTCGTTATCCGAATCTACGTAATCCACATCGGGGTATCCGATTGGCCGGCCCACCGTGATGCAGGGAACTCCAGCGTCAAGGAAGTGTCGCAAACGTTCGTCATTGCTTCTGATACCGAGGATCACCACCCCATCAACGACTCCATTTTGTGCCATGCTCCGGCACGAATCTTCATAGTCCTCCTCGGAATTGGCAGTGGCCAGGATCAATCTAAATCCCTTCTCGTTGAGAAAACCGCTGATCCCACGCAAGAACTCCAAAAAGAAGAGGTGTGAGGAGAGGCGGAATGTCGTGTGAGCTACAACAAGCCCAATATTTCTTGTCCTTTTCGAGCTGAGCCCCTGTGCTACAAGGTTTGGGCTATAGGAGTAGGCTTTGATGACCTGCTGCACCTTCTCCCGCGTCTCGGGGTGCACCCCAGGCCTAGCGTTAAGAACACGCGAGACCGTCGCCTTCGAAACTCCGGCAAGCTCAGCGATCTCTTTCATGGTCAATTTCTTCGACATAGT
>CAYQFN010000061.1:0-9824 GCA_964416685.1 uncultured Thermotogae bacterium
CCTTGATGGGAGGGAAAAGGGAGGGTGACGCAAAGCTTCTTCCACAAAAACTTCCGTCTACCCACTCGAAACAGCGAGGAGCCAGATCTTATGCAACAGCCTTCGCACAACACTCACTTGACTGCGAGCGGTACGAGGGTCGATTCCCCAGCGCTGTTGGTGATCCATACAAAGTACGTGCCCGGAGCGAGTGCGCTCGTATCGATAGTAAGGCGGGACTTGTCCCTGAAAAAGTGAGTTGCGAAGGACAGCCCCGATGCCGCAGCTCCGCCACCGCCCGCTGCGTCAATACCCAGTGCCGCGACCTTGATGCTCGGCTTTCCGCTTCCAGAAAGGTCCACATCGACCGTTTCTGTCGCTTGAATCGGCGTAATCACATCCTGCGCCAGGAGCGCTAGATCATCAATCGATGGTGAGTTAGGCTTTCCCGCGCTGGCGATGAGCCGATCACCATCTGCGTCATGGCCGTTGATGAGGATACCCGGGTTGGTGTGCCAGTTCGTGTTTAGGTCACCACTCAGGGGATCGGTGCGCTCCATCGTGGCACACGTGTCCACGTCTCCCGCCGGCCATCCCCCCGCGCTAGGAACCTCATTGTTAGCGGTATCCATGACATTTCCCTCCGCATCGATGAGTAGCACGACCGCCCCGCTGTCTGGAAGGATGTAGTTGTAGGTTGTGTTCTTGTCATAGATTAGATCAGCAGAGATGTCGTTCACGGTGTGTTCGCCGCGTCGCTCAAGGAGGTAGTAGCCATGGCCGCCATCCTCTCTCTTCCCAGCGGTCCACCACGAGATATCTATCACCCGCCATGTATTGTTGCTCGAAGGAATGAACGCAATCTGCGAACCGGCAGTGTGCGGAGAGGAAAGGTCGATCGGGGAGGGGCTGATCGTGCCAGTGAGAGGAACACGCGTCCACTGATCCTCCGCGGGAATTGTTTCCCCTTTGCGATACCAGCAGAGGCTCCACCCGGTGAGGTCCACGGGGATCGAGCCCAGATTGCGCAGCTCGATCCACTCGTCGGCCGGACTAGCGGGTGTCCCTGCCCACGCGATCTCGTTGATGATCACTCTTCCATCGAGCGACTGAGCGACGCTCCCTCCGCCGCCGGCGCTTGCCTCTGTCACTCCGATGCTCAATGACGTGTTGCTACTCGTGCTCTGGCCGCTGAGCCCCTGCCCGGTGATTGATGCACTATTGGTGAGCGGCCCCGGGAGGTCATCCTCGCTCACCGTGTACTCTGCATAGGCGACGATCGTCTCTCCGGGCGCTATCACCGTCGTCGGAAGCGTGATCTCGCCCAGGTGGTCATCCGTGAGGAGCAAATCAGTAATTGTCGTCTGGCCGACATTTGTAATCGTGTACGTGTAGGTGATCACATCACCGACCGCTGCCTCGGTTCTATCACACGCCTTCGTCAGTTCAAGATTCCCAGAGGTCGAAAGCCCGTACAGAACGAGTGTGTCACTCGCTTGCAGGCCTCTACCAGAAGGATCGGTCGCCGTCACGGTCACCGTGTCGGAGAACGGTCCCGGGAAATCCTCCTCGGTGATCGTCACTGTAAACGACCCGGTCAGGCTCCCCCACGGCGCAAGCCTCGTGCGAGAGAGGGGGATCGATCCCAGGCGTTCATCGGACAGTGCTAGATTATCGAGAACACTCTCACCCGTGTTGGTGATCGTGTACACGTAGGTGATCTCCTCTCCCACCGACAACGGATCAAATGGGAAGATGGGAAAACCGCGGCTGTCCTGTGCAGCAAGTGTTATCTCGATCCCGGCTGGCTTCAAGCGGAGGGCGACGCTGGCGCTCGCGCTATCTGTGACCTGCGATCCATCCTCTGTCTGCGCGCTCACTGTGACCGTGTTCACGATCGGGCCGGGAAAGTTGTCCGGGCTAACCATGACCTCGGCGCTTCCACTGGTTGACTCTCCCGGTGCCAGCACATCCTTTCCTAGGCTGATCGCGCCCAGTTTATCGTCCGTCGCGTTTACCGAAGAGAGCATCACCTCGCCGGCATTTGTCGCGGTGTAGGTATAGGTGATCGTATCACCCAGTGAGGCAGTGGCGCGATCGGCGGACTTCTCGATTATGATCTTTGCGGTCTTCACCGGAGGTGGAGGTGGCGGAGGAACAGGCACTGATCTCACGCTGATCACGGTCTCATCGCTTGCGCTCTCTCCGCAGGTGTCCGTTGCCGAAAGCCTGAAGCGGAGCGTTGCATTGCCATCCGGAGCGGTAAACGTGGTGATAAGCGCGCTCGGATCGGAGAGGGCAACGCTTGGGCCAGCGATCTGCTCCCAATGAACATCCGCCAACGCCCCGTCCAGATCCGTCGCCGTGCCGGTGAGGGTAACGTGATCGCCCGGATGTACAGCCTGATCATCACCGGCATCGACCTGTGGGAGGTGATTGATATTGTTTACGTGGATCTGCAGGTCATCCGTTCCTGGCGCCCCCAAGTTATCAGCCACCATCAACGTGAGCGTGATGTCCATTCCATCACAGTCATCGATGCTCGGCGCGGTGTACGTCGCGTTAAGCTTCTGAGGGTCATCAAAAGTTCCGCCCGCGCCACCATCGTTCCATTGGTAGGAGACGATGTACCCGTCACTATCAGTGGCACTGGCATCGTCAAGTCTCACATCCTGCTTCTCGTCTATCGACCTATCGGCTCCTGCATTCACAGTAGGAAACGAGTTCACACTCAACCAGAATGAGTCACTCGCTACACCGCTGTCCTCATCCGTCACGGTGAGTGTCACCCAAACCGGTCCGCTCACCGCTGGTGCGGTGTAGGTCGGGTGAATGGTCGACGGATCGACGAAGCTTCCTACAGCTACTCCACCTGCGGTTGCCTCCCACGCGTAAGAAACGATTGCTCCGTCCCCGTCCCCTGCCCACGCATCTGAGAAGGTGCTCGTAGCGCCCAAGCGGACCATCATGTCTGGTCCGGCATCTACCGAGGGGAGAACGTTCACCGTCACGCTCGCCGAGGCGAGTTTGTTCGATCCGTCGGTGAGGTTCGCTGTGTCAGTCAACGTTGCCGGTGCAGTGGATTCCACACGTGCTTTAATCTCAACAGTTGCTGCGCCTCCCGCGGGCAACATGCCCAGGGATATCATCCCGTACGGCGGAAGCGTATGCCAGTCACCATAGTCTATCCTGTAGGACGCATTGTTCTGATCGAGTCCGTTCGGCAGGTTGTTCTCTACGGTTAGATTGGCAGAGGAACTGCCATTGGTTATCACGATCTTGTACGTCAGGTAGTCCCAGCGAGAGACAGGATCTGCTGATGCCTCAATTGTGAGCTGAGCACCGCTGCCCAACGCGAGGCTGGCGGCAATCCCGATGATGACAAACGCTCCAACAACAATACGCAACACGCGAGTAAGCATGGCTCCGCCTCCAATAGAGAGTGTCGTCAATGGAGATCGCGCTGTGGTAATACTGGTCACACTTGACACGCATATTTGTGCGGTGCGAATAAGACAAACGCCACGTTCAACGTGTGAACAGTTGTCGGGAGCGGTAGAAGTATTCGCCCCCAGATATGATGGCAAGCGCGATTGATAGGTAGATAAAGACCGTCTTTGCCGTCAATAGGCCCGGACCAAGATCGAAGTACCGGCCGATGAGGATAACCAAGACGAGTCCGATATGCGATAGTGTCTTCAATTTGCCGAGAGGACTTGCGGCGATCACCTTCCCCTCGGCGATCGCCATGATTCGCAGGCCAGTGACGAGGAACTCACGTGAGATAATTACCATCGTCACGGCCGCGCTTAGCTCGCCCAGTTGTACAAATGAGATCAGCGCCCCCGCTATGAGGAGCTTGTCAGCGATCGGATCGGCGAACTTACCGAATACGGTCGTCTGCTTCATGCTGCGTGCAAGGTACCCGTCGACCGCATCCGAGGCCGCTGCCAGCACGAAGAGAACGATCGCCAGGATCGTCCCCACCGGTTTCTCCAGCAGAAGGAGGTACATGAACAGAGGCACACTGGCAATGCGAGCAAGTGTTATCTGATTTGGAATATTGAAGCGCATCTGCACTCCTCCCTCTGCCGTGATGTAGCAGTAGCTAAGGATTCAATCCCTACAACCGCGCGGCCTCCACAATTTGGGCAAACGACTCGGCGACCAACGATGCCCCGCCTACGAGTGCCCCGTCAATGTCCGGCTGTGCCAAGAGCGATGCAGCGTTCGCTGGCTTGACGCTTCCCCCGTACAGGATGCGTATCCCCCGTGCCGTCGCCTCATCGTAATGCGCGGCGATCCAATGCCTGATCATACTGATCGTCTCCTGCGCCACCTCAGGTGTGGCCGTCTTCCCAGTTCCGATCGCCCAGATCGGTTCATAAGCGATCGTTATGTTCGCAAGCGTGCTTCCGTCGATCCCAGCGAGATCCGCGGTGAGCTGACGCGTGATCTTCTCTTCCACTTGATCGTGCTCAGAGAGCGTCTCCCCGACGCACAGGATCGGCAAGAGATCAGCGCGAAGGGCGGCATTCAGCTTGCGCGAGACGATCACATCATCGTCACCGAATAGCTCTCGCCGCTCGGAATGGCCAACGAGGACATAGCTACACCCGCATCCCTTGAGCATCTGCGCAGAAATAGCGCCAGTGAACGCGCCTTCTTTCTCGTAGTGCATGTCTTGCGCTCCAAGCTGAAGCGGTGTACCTTCCAGCAGCCGCCCAGCTCGGTCCAAGCTCGTGTACGGCGGAATTATCAGAACCTCGATCTCGCCCTCGTTCTCCATCCGTGGCAGGAATCTCTCGATGAATTCCTCCGTTTCCTGTGCGGTTTTGTGCATCTTCCAATTGCCGGCAATCAATGGACGTCTCATAGTCATCTTCTACCTCCGTTCCACGATTATAGCCCCTAAAGCCGATAGCGCGAGCCGAATGAAGTACGCCGCAGCAAGCAGGCAGTGTATCAAGAGGCTTTGTGAGAAGCACATCCCAAGGGGCGGGGAATCAACCCCTGTAGGGGATTGACTTCCCGCACGGTGCCCTCTATGATCGAGACAGTCAAGGACCTTGTAAGGAGGTACGCATGGCAATCACAGTTGCGGCAATAGTGGCGATAGTGCTCATCTTCCTGGTGAACTCGATCCGCATCGTACGAGAATACGAGCGAGGGGTAATCTTCCGCCTGGGACGGCTGGTAGGAGCAAAGGGGCCGGGGATATTCCTTCTGATCCCGGGCATCGACAAGATGGTGAAGGTAACACTGCGCATGGTCACACTCGATGTGCCGCCGCAGGAAGTGATCACCAAGGACAACGTAACGACGAGCGTCAACGCCGTGCTCTTCTTCCGCGTGGTCGATCCGAATGCGGCCGTGGTGCAGGTAGAGAACTACATCGAAGCGACGCGCCAGATCGCGATGACGACCCTGCGCAGCGTCCTCGGTGGGGTGGAACTCGACCAGCTCCTCGCCGAGCGAGAGGAGATCAACCTCAAGCTGCAGGAGATCATCGACGAGCAGACCGACCCGTGGGGGATCAAGGTAAAGAGCGTCGAGATCAAGGATGTAAAGATCCCGGTTGACATGCAGAGAGCGATCGCGCGTCAGGCCGAGGCCGAGCGTGAGCGCCGCGCGAAGATCATCAACGCCGAGGGAGAACTTCAGGCATCGACGAAGCTCTCCCAAGCAGCGGCAATCATCGCCAAGAACCCGGCTGCTCTGCAGCTGCGCTACCTGCAGAGCCTCGTTGACATTTCAGCGGAGAACGCATCGACCATCGTCTTCCCGATCCCAATCGACATGTTCAAGACCTTGCAGAGCAAGAGCCCGCAAGAAGACGATAAAGGGTAGATGAAGCATTACGACGTAGTGATAGTCGGCGCCGGCCACGCCGGCTGTGAAGCGGCCTACGCTTCGGCCAAGCTCGGTGTGAGCACGGCGCTGGTCACGATAAACCTATCCGAGATTGGTAAGATGCCGTGCAACCCGGCGATCGGTGGGCCGGGGAAGTCGCAGATCGTGCGCGAGATCGACGCCCTCGGCGGGATGATGGGGCGGATCACCGACCAAAGCACGCTGAACATCCGCCTTCTCAACACCAGCAAAGGAAGGGCGATGCAGGTCCGCCGCGCCCAGGCCGACCGCGACGCGTACAAGCTGCACTGGAAGAAGACACTTGAACATACGGATGGACTTGACTTAATCGAGGGGATGGTCGAAGAGATCAAGATATCCGATCACCGCGTGAGCGCCGTTCGCTTGCGTGAGGGGCTGGAGATCAGGACCAGTGCAGTGATCATCGCCACAGGCACGTTCCTAAACGGAGAGGTGCTGATCGGAAACCTCGTCTATCCGGCCGGGCGCACCGGTGAGCCACCGTCCATCGGTCTGGCGCAATCACTGCACGGATTGGGTCTTCGGATGAGCCGCTTGAAAACGGGGACCACGCCGCGGGTGAACGCGCGATCGATCGATACGAGCGAGCTTGAGTGCCAGCACACGAGCGAAGTGCCTCTCGGCTTCTCGTTCTGGCGCGAGCAGCGCGTTCTGCCGGACGACTATCCAGTGTACGTCTCCTACACCAACGAAGCCACGCACGATGTCATCCGCAACAACCTCTCCCTCACCCCCAACTTCAACGGGCTGATCACGAGTGAAGGACCGCGCCACTGCCCGTCCCTCGAGGCGAAGATCGTCAAGTTTCCAGATCGCACGAGCCACAAGGTCTTCCTGGAGCCTGAAGGGAGGGACTCGGCTGAGGTCTACCTGCAGGGGATCTACACCGCCTTCCCGCCCGACATACAGGACCGCATCGTGCACAGCATCAGGGGGCTGGAGCACGCGCAGATAGAGCGCTACGGCTACGACATCCAGTACGACTACATCGACCCCACCCAACTCTCGCCGACCCTCGAATTGAACGGGGTCAGTGGCTTGTACCTGGCCGGGCAGGTAAACGGAACGACCGGGTACGAGGAGGCGGCCGGGCAGGGACTCGTCGCCGGGGTGAACGCCGCCCGCAGCGTCCGCGGCGATCCGCCGTTTGTCATCTCGCGCACGCAGGCGTTCATCGGAGTGATGATCGACGACCTCGTCACCAAGGGAGTCACCGAGCCCTACCGCATGCTCCCCTCCCGCGCCGAGTACCGCATCACGCTGCGCGAGAGTAACGCCGACCTGCGCCTGGCTGGGATCGGACATGATATCGGGCTGCTCGAAGATTCCCTGTACGAACAGGCGATGGCGCGCAAGGAGGCGATCGAAAAGCTCCTCCTGCACCTGAAGAACGAGCGGATCGGGTCGCGCCATCCACTGAACGAGGTTCTCACAAGAAGCGGCACACCCGCACTAACAGACAACGGGGCCAGCCTGTACGAGCTCCTGCGGCGCCCGCCGGTGCGCCTCTCAGACCTGATCTCTGAGAGCGACTATCCTGAGGATGTCCTCACCGAGGTGGAGATCGAGGCCAAGTACTCAGGCTACCTCGAACAGCAAGAGCGCGAGATCCAGCGCCTTCAACGGATGGAGAAGCTGATCATCCCAGAAGAAATCGACTATGCTGCACTGGAGAGCCTATCGATCGAGGGGCGGGATCTGCTATCGCGCGTGCGCCCGCGCACATTCGGCCAGGCATCGCGCATCCCGGGGGTGGCCCAGGCCGACCTGTCGATGCTGGCGATCATCTTGAGGCAGTAGGAGCATTTGCCCACGAACACGGACAGATTCACCACGAAGAGCTCGAAGAGCACGAAGAATTAGGTTGAAAAAGCTATCAAACTGGAAGTGAGAAATATGCTGATCGATCAGATAAAGGAGTACGTCGCTGGGCTGCCTGCGACTCTGAAGGAGAAGAGGGGGATCTATTCGTTTAAGCTCACCGTTGCTGAAAGGCGTGCCCTCCTCTCCAAGAAGAAGCTCACCTACAGCGCCAAGTTCCGCGTGGATGATGAGAACAAAGAGCTCCGCTTCACCGAGATGCTGAAGGAGTCCGGTTCAGGCATATCATCGGGTGATGATGGGATCGGCTCGGGATTCGGGTTCAAGAAGGAGAGCTACAAGACCGGCACAGGCGCGCGGGGTGGCTCCATCAAGGAGCAGTCCGAGCTGTTTGGTGCCCAGTACAGCTACACGTTTGACTTCTCGAAGATACGGGAAGAAATAGAGAGATTGGCAAGGGACTCTGGCTACACGTTCAAGTACCAGATAACCCCTCGCGGCCTGTAGACACAGCTACTTGAGCTGCGAGGCCTTCTTGCTACGATGGTCTAACGATCTCGCGCGCTAGTGCCTGCCAGGGCAACGCCACGATACGCTCCCCAAGCCGGACGATTTCATCACCAGCGTAGATGAGCACTCCTGCCTTGCACTTGTTGTGCTCCTTCAGGAAGCGATTCAGCCCTGCAATATCGCGGTAGTGCGCAGTGGCGGAGAGTTTGACCTCAATCGCCACAAGACCCTGCCCCTGCTCCACGACGAAGTCCACTTCGGTCCCGGATACCGTGCGCCAGTAGTGGATGCGTGCCGGAGGGATCAGGAGATCAGTAAGTGACCGCAGGTGCATAACAACGAGATTTTCGAACAGGGCGCCTGCCTCACGTTCGTTCTTGATTCCAGCAGGTGTGTAATGCCCCATTAGGAAAGCGGCCAGGCCAGGATCTGCCCAGTACAGCTTAGGAGACTTAAGAAGGCGCGTTGTCTTGCTAGAAGAGAACGCAGGTACGCGATCAAGGAGCATGGAGACCTCGAGAAGATTGAGGTAGCGACGAACAGTCGGCTGCGACACGCCGCTGTCGCGCGCAATCTCCGTCTGATTCGTCAACTGCCCAGTACGCAGAGCGGCGAGCGCCATGACCCGACGAAAGTCAGTCAGCGACGATATCTGTGAGAGTGTGCGCAGATCGCGCTCTAGGTACGTGCTTACGTATCCGTACCACCAATCGACAATACCCTCTTCTCCATCGTTCAACCAAAAGAGTCCAGGCATGAATCCACGCCATGCCTCAGAAAGCGCATCTGAAGTGGAACGAATGCGTCCTTCGGATGGAAGCTGGTCATCTAGGAGCGAGGATAGGATGTTTGGTGCGTCCCCCTCTTCCCACTCTCCTAGCGTCAGCGGTCGCAGGTTCAAATACACAGCTCGGCCAGCGAGTGACTCGCTCACCTTCTGCATCAACAGCATGTTCGCCGATCCCGACAAGACGAACCTCCGATTGCGATCCTGGTCAACCGCTTGTTTCACCGCGAGCAGAACGGAGGGGACACGCTGTGCCTCATCGATAATCACGTGATCAACGCCCGCCCACAATGCAGTCGGATCGCTTTGCGCTTGGTCCTGTACATCCATCTGATCGAGGGTGTGGTAGCGCCAGTTGAGAACCGGTTCGGCGTGGTGAAGCAAAGTCGACTTTCCCACTTGTCGCGGTCCGGTGATCACCACTACTGGATGTCGTTTCACCATCCTTGCGAGGCGTTGCTCCAGCCAGCGGTGCTTGTAAATCCATTCGTGTCGTGAATGATTATCATTCATAGCTTGAATAATAATCATGAGAAGACCGCAAGTCAAGGTGTCAACAACCAGGAGCACCAGCACAAGGCACATTCGATCTCCTCTTCACAATCAACCATTAGCTCTGCCCTGTGGGAACATGCGGAGTTGATACCCTGGCCGTGCTCCAGTTGCTTGTCCTCTCGCATAGGCACCCATCGATTCTTTCGGCGCGTTTCCGGTTTCTGACCCTAACTCTCTAAGCCCAGTTTGTGTGAGCGAGCCATGTGGTGGTAAGCTATCGCACAACAGGAGGGAGGGCATTGAACAAGATTCTTATCGTTGCTTTGGCTGCTGCATT
>CAYQFN010000062.1:0-9775 GCA_964416685.1 uncultured Thermotogae bacterium
TCTCCCGCAGAGGCCTGTCTGCGTCCGAAGGATAGACAGGTGCCGAGGCGCTGAGGAAAGCATTGTTTCAGGCCATATCTCATTTTTCCCTCCTCTGCGTCCCTGCGTCTCTGCGGGATATCATTCTTTGAGGCTGTATCTGATTTTCTGTCCTCTGCGTCCTCTCTGTCGGACACCAGCAGGATGCGGGGTCGAGACCTTTATTCTTGAATTAACAGGATGCAACTGTGCCTCTGCCGTATGCAAAGAGGCTGTAGAGAAGAGAAGTCGCAGGTGTTTGCTGAACCGATAGATGCTATTTGTTGGGTGTTTCTAGGCTCTTGCTGGTAGATGCAGCGTCGCAGGCAGCAGATGTGGCAATATGCTTCAGATGAATGAACTACCCGCCGCAAGCGGACGGTGTATCAAGGGGCTTTGCAAGAAACACGTCCCAATGGGCGGGGAATGAACCTCTGTACGGATCCAGGAATAAAAAACCCTGTGCTCTCGAACCCCCACTAATAGGGCCAGGGCCCGTCGTCATACCATTAAACGATCTCCCAATTGGTAACAAATTGTTAATGAACGCAGCCCAGCCTGTCAAGAACGGACTGACAAACAGACTTACTTGACTGGAGAGGATAGGACGGTGCTTATCCCGCTGAGTAGAAGCACGAGAATACCCATGCCCATGTTGACGTAGAGCAATCCCAGCCCGAATTTTCTGCGTTTCGGTTGCAGTTGCTGCCCCCTTTGCTTGAGGGCAATCCGGCGAAATAGAGCGACCACTATCATGAGGATCACCAAAACATGCTTGATTGCCAGTACGGTGGAGTAGCCGTTGGCGAATGAAAACAAACCCTCGAATTGTGGTGCTCGTTTGGCCAGTAACATGCCGGTCCCCAAGAGACCAATCATACTGATATATACCAATGTGCTCAGTCGATCCTGAATCTTGTCGATTAGTTCTTTGGTCTTCGCCCCCCTCCCCAGAGTCTTGCTTGTCACCGGCAGAATGACGACCGCAAGAGTGATGAGTCCGCCCACCCAGACGGTTGTGAACAGGTTATGCAGGAACACGACAGCGATTGGCAAAACTATATTAGGCATCCCTTCCCCCTTTCTTCAACGGTTATCCATCCTGAGGACTGTCTACAGCAACTTCTCCAACCAGCGCAGGGTGCTGCGCAAGAAATCCTTCTGCTCAGAGTTCAACGTGTGCAGGCGGAAGTGGAACAGATCGTTCCTCAGGTCGCGCAGCTTGAGGAGCCGGTTCAGCGTTGCCTGGCGATCGAATAGGAGCTCGCTAAAATGAGGCCAGTTGCGCTTATTCATGATGAGCTGGCGGTAGTCATCGATCGTCATCTCGGCCAGTGAACGCGGCTTATGCTCCTTGCGGTAATTAAACGCACTGTCGATCGCCTCCTCGATCGCTTCCTGAGTATCAAACACCTTGGCGATCAAGAGGTGCAAGTTTTGCTCGATCTTCCCGATGGCCAGAAAATGGGCAGCAAGCTCACGGAACAAGAGCACGATATCCGTGTGGGTAAGAATATCGGAGAGCTTTCCCTCCTTGCCCACTAGGATGTATGGAGAGTCGGCCAGGGCCTTGCCCCCCAGAGTGAACATCTCGCTATCCGGCGAACGTAGAGAGGTCTCGTCGATGCACTGAGCGACGTTGAGATCCATAATGTCGAACAAGGCACCAATTTGCGCTTCCGGGTCGCTCAGATGATAGAGCGATCGCACGATCGATTCAGTGCTGATGGCACCTTCCACAGTGCCGGTCTCCGCGTTCACGACGGGTAGCTGTGAGAAGTCATGTCCGATCATGAGTCGAACCGCCTCTCGCACAGTATCGTGTGTGGTTACCGAAATCACCTCTCCCGATGCGGTGCGCCGCTTCAATCGCACCAAGTCAGCCAGCGTGTACACCTTTACAATTCTCCCTCGCTTGTTGCCAAAACCGCGGGTGTAGTAACCTATTCCAACCATCCGTTCTGCGCGAGGAAACCACCATAGATCGCCGGGAATAGGTCATCGGTCACATCGACCACCTCACGCGCGTCAAGCGCATGCTCCTCCTCATAGGCGTTCTTCGCCACGGTCTTCAGCAAATGAAATGCTTCTTGGAGCGTGGACGGGAGCCGTTCCGGGATGTCGGAGGTCACGATCCACACCTGAGCCGGCGTAGGAGGGACGATGACGGCAAGATCGTACGCTTGATCATGTGCGTTTCCTTTCATAGGAACATTAGTCATAGCATCTATGTTAAACTTTGCTGTCTCATTCAACATCCTGGCAAACTGCGCAATTTGTAGCGAGCTGCGGATGCTGTGTGTCTCATCGATGACGAGCAGCCGCACCGGCTCAGTATCCGTACCCTGAGCAAGAGCACCACTGACAAGGGTAAAGAGAAAGCCGATGGTTACTGCTATTGCAACGACTCTTTCTCGTAGTTCCATATCCTCTCCTTTCTCTTTGAAGGGGACGAGAGCGCGAGGGGGTGCGCCCTCGTCCGGGTGTTGACCGAGTCCTTATTGTGGGACCCGTTTCAATAGACTGGGCAGCTCCTCAGATGTAAAGACCTCTTCAGGAATACCCGTATTCAACTCGAACTCGGTCATCTCCACAAGCGTCTTGTGCTTGGTCTGGACGTTCTCCATCTCCATCGTGGTCACCGCCCAGTAACCGTCGATGTTCTCGATCTGGGAGTTCGTCTGCACCTTCTCCAGGTCTCCTCGCAAGTCATAGTATTCGACCCGCACCGGCTTCCAGATGTCGTCACGTATCCAGGAGATCATCTGACTGTGCCCGGCTTCCTGGGAATCGTGCGCCGTTGCCTGCACCACGTAGACGTGATGGCCCTCGTACGTTTCTT
This sequence comes from uncultured Thermotogae bacterium, assembly GCA_964416685.1. Taxonomy (GTDB): domain Bacteria; phylum Bipolaricaulota; class Bipolaricaulia; order UBA7950; family UBA9294; genus M55B144. The sequence continues at coordinate 2,861 of CAYQFN010000062.1, forward strand.
CCCGGAGAAGCTTGTAGTCGTAATCGTCGATGTCTCGGTGTCCCATATCATCGTAGGTGAAGTCCGACCCCATAAAGCTCTGCGACTTGCTGTCCGCGTCGATGCGCTTGGTGAGCTCGAGCGACGGCAGGTACAGCCACATGTCGTCTGCGCCGCCGGTCCGATCGATGGTGAGAAAGGCGGTCCCTTTCACGTCCTCCGGAGAAAGGAAGACGAGCGCGGTCTCATCCTGTCCCCGTTTCCACGACCGCATCTGTCGCATCAGCGACTCGCCCCGGTCGTTTATCAGGGTCATCGTCATCAACAGAGTAGCGTCGTCAGCGACCGGTGCACTATCCACCTTCTCGATGATCTCCCGTCCGGTGAGTGCCTCTCCCTCCGCAACTACCAACGTGCTCAGCCCGAGCACCCCAATCAGAGCGATCGTCCAGATGAACCTTCCTTTCTTTCTCATGATACTTCCTCCTTCTTTAGTTTTGTGCTTTTGGTTTGCATCCCAAGGCTACAACCCCAGGACAATCTATCGTTCTCATCTTCCTTTTCCCTTGCGCTCCGTCACCAGCAGCGCTGTTGGAAGGAGCGTCAACGCAGCTAATGCGCTTATGCCCATCGAGATGGCGACCAGGGCTCCTAAGGTGGCTATCGGCCCGAAACTGGAGAACAGGAGGACCGCAAAACCAGCGGCCACAGCTACCATGTTATAGATAATGGCACGACCCGTGGTCCGGATCGTCTCGCTGACAGCATCGCTCGGATGGTTCCCAGCTCGGCGCTCGCGGCGGTACTTGGACAAAAAGTGGACCGTGTAGTCCACCCCGATCCCGATGGCAATGCTGGCGAGCATCGTTGTTGCCATATCGAGCGGGATGTTGAGCCAGCCCATGATTCCGAAGTTGAGTGTGATCGTGAATCCAAGGGGGATCATACTTAAGAGGCCGAAACGCACTGAACGGAAGATCAGCCCCACAACCAGTGCCACCCCGAACAGGGAGACGAGCAGGCTGATGATCTGCCCGTGCACCAAAAGGTCGCTCAACACCTTGAACAGATAAGAGGAGCCCGTGATGTCCACCCCGAACCGACCATCGGCGATGCGTGTAGTCTCTTCATCCACCTGTTGGACAAGCTGGCCTAGTTGAACACTGGACAGAGACCGCATACGCACTGCAATGCGTGCCTGCTCATAATTGTAGTTGACCACACGTGCGAAGTCCGAGGGATCGCCCGACATCTCGTAGAGGAGGATCTCCTGTGCGACGGCATTCCTTGTCTTTGGAATCACGTGCTGGGACGGATCGTTGTCGAGCAATGCCTCGTTTATCTGCGCAACGTAATCGGCAATGGAGACGCTGTAGCCCAGTTCTGGGAGCCCCTTCGCCCATTTCTGGAAATCAAGGATGGCGTTGAGCACGTCCGGCGACTTGATATCGCCGTCGATGATGAGTGACAGGTTCTCCGACCCGCCGAAGCTGCGATCGACCACCTGGGTGGCTTGACGAATAGGAGTATCTGGCCGGAAGAACCGCAGAGTGTTCGTCTCTACCCTGAGGCGTGTAGTTCCCACCGCGGCGAGGATGAACGCCGCCACACCAGCGATCAAGATCGCCTTGTGGTGTTTCACCACCAAACGCGACAGCCGGACGAGCCAGTGCGCCAGCCCTGCGGAGGAGGACGTCCGTCCCGCCCGTCTGGTGATCCCTCGCGGAACGCGACTGAGTTCAAGGACGGCCGGGATAAGGGTCAATGTTATCACCAACGCGGCCATAACGCCGAATCCGACGAACAGCCCGAACTGCATCACCTGTCGCACCGGTGAGGTTCCAAGCGACAGAAATCCGACCAAGGTGGTGATGCTCGTCAGCACGACCGCGGTTCCTATGTGCTGCACCACCGTTCGGATGGCCTGTCGTTTCTCCTGCCCATGGCGCAGACCGGCGTAGTACTCGGTGAGGATGTGGATCGCATCCGCCACTCCGATGGCGATCAGCATAACCGGCATGGTCGTGCTGATCATCGCCATCGACGTTCCTGTCCAGCCCATCAGGCCGGCCGTCCAGATGACGGTCAGGAGAACCACGGCAAGCGGAAGGATAATCCCCTGCGCCGTGCGTAGCGACAGGTAGAGCACAACCGCGATTACCAGGACGACAAACGGAATCAACCGCACGAGATCGCTCTTCATCGAGCTTGACATCTCCGCATTAACTGCCGGTCCACCGGCCACGTAGATGTCCGCAGCGTTCTCCTGTTCGTCGATGATCCGGCGCAGGCTGTTGTACACCGTGCTGTCATCCGCGTCGGGGAGAAGCTCGACGACGAATCCTGCATAGCGGCCGTCGCTTGAGATGACGTTGTCAAGGTACATCTCGTTGCTCATCACGTACCTTGCCAGCTCATTCCGCGCTTCCGCGTCGACTGGGACGGCGGGCATCAGATCACGCACAATGAGGGTCCCTCCCGCTCCTTGCATCCGTTTTACCGTCGCCAGGCTGATCGCTTCGTCCACCCCGGGAACGGCCTGAAAGGCCTCCGTCAGGTCGATCACCTGGCGAAGGGTTCTCTCGCTGAATACGTCATCACTGCGCAGGGCGACCATGATGATGTCCGTCCCGCCGAACGTCTCATCCACCTTGTCGTAGAGTAGACGAGCCGGATGATCAGCCGGGAGCATGCCGTCCACGGAGTTGTCGAGCTGCAACCGGGGGATCCCGGCAGCGAATAGGAGCGTCAGCAGAAGGAGCACGCCCAGCGTGGTCCACGGTCGCCGGATGATCCATCTTGTCAGTCTGTCCATGAGTTACATTTCTCCTTTAGGTGCTAGGTGCAAATTCGAACGATAGTTTGTTATTAATCACTAACACCTGTGGTAAAAAAAATTCCCTATACGCGCTCTGCTTACAGAAGAGAGCTGGGGTGCAAAGCAAATACTAAAATTATTTACATAACATGTGCTCTTATCACAAAGGGAGCTAATTACGGCTACTTTCATTTTTGATCGCCTTCTCGTACATCGCCCAGAGTCGATCGGCACGGGCGGTCAAGGAATACTTTCTCTCCTCCAAGGTCCACAGCAGCACCTGGGCCTGGATGAGTCCCAAGTAGAGGACTGCGGCGTTCTCCACATCGAGATCTTGTGGCAGGTTCCCCGCAGCGACCCCAGTGCTAAGAAGGTCAGCGATAAAATCCAACAGCTGGGCAATTCTGCTATGAAGTTCATTGCGCAGGGCAAGGTTATTGAAATGAATCTCGTCTGAGAACAGGATCCGAGCCACCCCGGGATGCCGCTCGATGAACCGCAGATGCGCGGTAAAGACACGCTGCATGTTCGTAGGCGCATCCCCTGTCGTCGCTGCACTCGCAAGGAGAGCGAGGATTTGATCGAACACAGTATCGATCGTAGTATGCACGATATCGAGTTTGCTCCGAAAATGGCGGTAGAGGGCCGCCTCGGAGATGCCGATCTTCGCCGCGATGCGCGACATGGTGATCCCTTGTATCCCCTCTACAGCAATCAGGTCGAGTACAGCTTGAACGATCTCCTGTCGCCGTTCATCGCTGCTCTTGCGAGCCATTTTTCCTCCTTTGTAAGTGATCGCTAACTTACTAGTCATTATACACACCTTTTACTCCGCGTCAAGACCTCCGGGAGAGCCCCGGCTGGGCGGGTCGAGCCTCGGATGTTGCCTGCCGATAGCGCGGCTCAGCCCCCTACTTTCCCTCAGCGCTCGCGCCACACCGGGAACTCCTTCCGGTACCGTTCGGAGACGTGCAAGGTCAAGCGAAGTCTGCAGCACCCCTTCTCCACTCCCCAGGGAAGCGATCTTCACCCCCCCCACGGGTCGACCACCATGCTGTGGCCGAGGAGCCTTTCCCCTACGGCGTTGCAGGCGATGATATACGCCTGGTTCTCCACCGCCCGCGCCCGGCAGAGGGCCTCCCACGCCTCCATGCGTGTGATCGACCAAGCGGCTGGGACGAGGAAGACCTCCACCCCGCTCTCGCTCATCGCTCGGAAGATCTCGGGGAAGCGCAGATCGGACTGGCGGGGTCAGGTCTTGCAATCCAACACCGATTGCTGCATTTTTGCCTCATGAAAGAATGAGAGATCTCTGATGAAGGCTTAATGATAAAGAACTAATAGATTTTAGTGCTGGATTGCAAGACCCCAGAATTCTCGTTTGGATACACCGCATTGCCATGATCCCCCGTAACAGAAAATCTTGAATACGGGCACGGTATTCGCTATAGTGTAGGCCAAGGAGGCGGAAAATTCAAGATAATCGTGAATCCACATACAAGAACCTCTCTCCGTCAAGTGAACACATGGGAAGCAGCGAGGCGAGAGTACTGATAGTGACAGTAGTCGATTTCTGGCGGAGGCTGCTACCTCTGCGTCACAAGAGCGTGTTGAGCATGCAGCAGCGAGACTACCCGCTTGGCAATTCGGAAGTGCACAAAAGCCAAGCTGGGCTGGGGGTGTAACATGGAGGAACTGCAGAAGATCATTGGATCGCGCATTCGGTCACTGCGCAAGAAGCTGGGAATCACACAACGAGCCTTCGCGGAGCAGGTCGGCTTCTCCGCTCACCAGATTGTGTCTGAGATCGAACGCGGCGGGAGAGATGTCAAGGCGTGGGAGTTGGTCAAGATTGCGGATGCTCTTCATACGGAGGTTCGGTATCTGATAGCAGGAGATGAGCCTGCTCCAGCGCGCATGCTCTGGAGAGACTATCCAGAGGAAGGCGCCACCGCGATAGAGGCTCCATTCCTCAAGCACTGCAGGCAATACCATGGGCTTGAGTCTCTTCTTGGGATCACACCCAAACGCGACCTTCCGATCGTTGAACTGAACCCAGAGACGGCCTCGTATGGTGATGCCATGCTAGCTGCAAGGGACGTTGCTAAGGCACTGGACCTCGGTGGGCGGCCGGCTGCAGCGTTGACTGCAATACTTGAGGGAGATTACTCAGTGAAGATCTGGTATGAGGATCTTGCACAAAAGGGATCTGCTGCATCAGCAGTAGGGGATTTTGGATATGGGATCCTGATGCATCGAGAGCAAGCACCTTGGCGACGCAACTTCAGCTTTGCGCATGAGCTATTTCACCTGGTAACACGGACAACTATCTCGAAGGAATCTGTTGGCGACAATCAAGCTCTAGCCGAAAAGGTGGAGCATCTGGCCAATGAGTTCGCCGCAAACTTGCTCCTCCCGGCTGATGTGCTGGAGGTCGAGATCGATGCTCGCGTCAAGCATGGAAAGATCTCCTATGGCGACCTCGTTGAGCTTGCCCGGGACTTCGACGTGTCTACCGAGGCACTGCTTTGGCGGCTAGTCAACTGTCGGAGACTCACTGCCGATCGAGTAAGGACCATCTTGAACGATCCGAACTTCCGCTCGATAGACCGACGCACAATGCCCGCTAAGTGGCGACAGCCACCTCCGCTTCCTGAGCGATACGTCAGGCTGGCCTTCCTCGCTTACCAACGGGAGAAGATCTCACGCGCTCGGCTCGCTCAACTGCTGGGGACTAGTCTGATCGATCTGTCCGCCACCTTGCTTGAGTACGGGTTTGAGTTTGAAGGTACCGATGCGTATCAGATCGAAACAAGTGTTGCTTGATGCCAGCGTAATCATCACGGCGCATGAGATTGATGTATGGAACGCCTTGCTCCGAGAAGTTGATGTGGCTGTGACATCGATAATCGCGCATGACGAATCTCTGTTTTTCAGCAAAGAGGCGGGACTTGTCCCCGCACCGATCAACATTACCGTGCTAATCCAGCAAGGAGCCATTCCCGAGCTCTCCGCCTCTGTGTCTGACATTGAGCGAGTTCGTGCCGTGTTCGACGAGGAACTCAATATGGCTCTCCACGACGGAGAGGTGGAAGCCATTGCCCTCCTCTACGCAGATCAATCTGACAGCTTGCTGTTCTGTACGAGCGACAAGGTTGCGATTCGGGTGCTGGCAATGCTGGGACTCTCAGACAGCGGTGTTTCATTCGAGGAAGTCCTTAAGACTAGTGGGCTCTCGAAACCTCTGCCCCACGAGTACCGCAGCGAGTACTTCGACCGATATATCGCAGAGGGGCAAATCGCTCGCATTCAAGGGAAAGGAGTCCCGTACGACTGACAGTTGGATGGCGAGAACCCGCACGCTCTTTGGGTAACTCGATGGACGCACATCTCATTTTAGGTTACTCATTCCTGTCTGCCGCCTGCCTGTCCTTCGAACGCAGACAGGTGCTGGCACAGGCAGAGAGGAATTATGGGTTGCCTCCCCGGGATTCCAGGCGCGAGAAATCGACACCATGTAACCGGATTTCGATCATGGGGAAGGGATGGTATAATCCGTAAGGGTGATCATTTGATGTCCACCAAGTCACGCATCTACAAACTTCTGCGTATCTGGAACGACGCTTCCGCAGTGAAAAAGGGGAAGGTCACTAAGCGCATAGTACGACGAGCAGCGGGAAAGACAACTGGACGACTATTGAGGAAGCTGTTCAAGTAGTTGAGACAACTCGTTCGGGACTCCTTTCTAACGAGTGGACTTACCGTACCCTTCTCCTTCACAAGTATAGGCCCGAAGAGGTAGCTGACTTCGCGGGACTGGACTGCTCCACCAGCACAATCATCGCGAACCGCACCGGTGAGGCAGAAAATAGAAAATGAAGGTCACGCCCCAGTGCGAAGTGCTCCCTGTTTTTCGTAGCGTGAGCAGCTTGCCCAGGAGGGCTTGTCTGCCACGTTGAGACGCAGCGTTGGCCCACAAAGCATAACCTAGAAATTTCCGTGTCTTCCAACACCGACGCCCTCCCATGCCAGACAGACCAGCAAGCGCAACGCATAATTACGCTTTCGTAGCGTGAGCAGCTTGCCCAGGAGGGCTTGTCTGCCACGTTGTGCTTTTC
>CAYQFN010000063.1:0-9697 GCA_964416685.1 uncultured Thermotogae bacterium
TGCATCCCACTACAATTCTATCTACGAGACACAAGAGGGGTGGTTAATATCATTAAGGTACTTCTGACAACGACGATCGATTCTTTGGGGCATGTGGGAGAGGTGGTGGAGGTTGCCGACGGGTATGCGCGCAATTTTCTCATTCCCAAGCGGTACGCCGTTAGGCCCAACGAACACAACATCGCGCTGTACGCCAAGGAGCGAGATGCACATATGGCGGAGATCGAGGAGCGCGAGGAAAGAGCAAGGCGCCTGCGTGATGCACTCGCCGATCGCGTTCTCGTGTTCACCCGCAAGGCGCACGACAACAAGAAGCTGTACGGCTCAGTGCGCGCTGAGGACATCATCGATCAGATCGAGAAAGATCTCGGAGAGCACATCGAGAGCGGCCGCGTGCAGATGGAGGAGTCGATCGAGACGCTGGGAGAGCACTCAGTGACGATCAATCTGTACAAGGATATCAACGTCGAGCTACGCATCCGCGTGGATGAGGAGGGTCCGGCAAAAGAGGAGTAGCCCCGCATGAAGAGCGGGTTGCGATTTTCGCTTCTAGCAGTCTTTCTTCTCGCCGCCGCTGTTTGTGTACATGGCGGCGAGGTATCTCTTTATGTTGATGGAGAATTAGTTGTCCTTTCTCATCCGCTTGTCCAGCGCGAAAGCGAGATCTTCGTCCCTTTGCGCGAGCTCGGCCTGCGTTTAGGGATCGAGATTGCCCTCGTTGAGGAAGAAAACTCTGTCATGATCCGCAGCGCCAATGGTGATCACTTCTTCGCAGTCGACCACTTTCCTATCTATGATGATGTCTACTACATCTCGCTTACACAGCTCGCCTCCATTGCCTCCGCGCAGGTCCACGTGCTGGGAAGTGAGATATATGTCGAATCCAACGCACCGCACCTGACGGGGATCGATGCGTCAGCAGACCGGGTGAGTGTCCGCTTCGATGCCTTCGTTCCCTACAAACTGATCTCAGAGGAAGCAACCACGATCCATCTGCGTTTCTACCACTGCAAGATGGCCACTGCCCCGCGCCGCGTCACGGTTACTGGTGGAGTCGTCAGATCGGCCTCCATCTCCGTGAGTGGTTCCCGCACCGTTGATCTAAGCATCGTTCTCTCCCAGAAGTCGCTCCCCCAGATCAAGCGCTTCAGCACCGACGGCTTCTACTCGGTGTCGCTCACCTTCGATCATCAAGCATCAACTGAGATAGAACAAACTATCTCTCCGTACATAACATATCACGAGGTCACCACCGACATCGGCGATGGACCGGTGAAGGTGAAGTATCTACACATTGACGAGTGGCGTGATCACTACCGGCTCGTTCCAGCGGTATCCAAAAACGGGATCGGAACCCTCTCTTCCTTACAAGACATTGCGCGCTCACATAATGCAGATGCTGCAATAAACGCCAACTTCTACGATACAGCAACGAACATACCGATCGGTCTTCTGATCATCAATGGGCAGGTTCTAAGCTCAAACTATGAGAGGCGAGCGGCGCTGGGCATTGATCTCTTCGGACGGCTTAGCTTCTTCAATCCGCAGGTCTCCCTCTTCTTACGCACCAGAGACGCAAAGATAGCCATAGACGATGTTGACCGACCGATCAAGTCGGGCGAGCTCATCATGTTCACGGCCGGCTATTCCGGACCGCTGACGCGCGGATTCGTCGACTCTTTCCGCGTGGTGAAGATCAAGAACGGTCGCGTCACCTCTGTGCAAGACGGTCCGTACGTGATCACAGATCCCGACGCGGACCTCCTTGTCGCTTGTGGAAGCGCACGCTCGCGCATCGATTTGCTGCGGGTGGGAGATGAGGTGAACTTCGAGTACACCCTCGATCAGGGCGACCTTCTTATCATCGATGCCGTGAGTGCCGGCCCGCTCCTCTACCTCGAGGGAAACGAGGTATTGAACCCGCAGGAGGAGGGCTTCAACGTCGATTCGTACCTAGTGAGCGGCCTTGCCGCGCGTAGCCTCCTTGCCACCGATCGGTACGGGGGCCTTACTCTGCTGAGCGTGGTCAAGAATAGCGAGAGCGTGGGCACGGATTTCGCCGGGCTCCTCGAGCTCCTCGGAAAGCTACCGGTGAAGGTGAAGAACGCCATCGCCTTCGACGGTGGGCACTCAAGTTCGCTCGTGTTCAAGGATGGTCCGCTCTATCGGGAGATCTCAAGCGGGGGTAAGGTGGCGGTTGGCCTTCTGCTCGTTCCTTTGGATCGATGAGATCTCTGGCACGCGATGCACTGTTGATGGCACTAGCTACTGCCATCTCGCGTATCTTCGGCCTGTTTCGCGATGTAACGATTGCCGACAAGTTCGGGGCGAGTGGGGCCTACGACGCGTTCCTTGTCGCCTTCTTCCTTCCAGTATTCCTTCGTCAGCTCCTGGCGGAGGGAGCGCTCTCAACGGCTTTCATTCCCGTGTACACGAAGTCGCTTGTGGACGATAACGACGCTGATCGATTCGCGAGCAACGTCCTGTCGTTGCTCATTGTGGTATTGCCTCTTATCGTCGGTGCGGGGATCTTGCTTGCTCCAATCTACCTTCCATTTCTAGCTAGCGGGTTCGATCCTGAGAAGCTAGCTCTCTCGATATCACTTTCGCGTATCGTCTTTCCGTTCATCGCCTTTGTCAGCCTTGCTGCTGTGTTCATGGGGATACTGAACGCCCATCACTGTTTCTTCACCCCCTCACTCGCTCCGATCTGGTTTAACATCGGGATGATCGTAGGGGCGCTCTTTCTGTCATCATTCTTTCCAATCCATCCGATCTACGGCCTGGCTCTGGGGGCACTGCTCGGTGGAGCGGGGCAGCTAATCTCACAGATCCCATCACTGCGCCGCACAGGTTTCCGCTTTCACTTTACCCTGTGGCCGCTCCATCCGGGCGTCCGCAAGATGGCCCACCTGATGCTCCCCGCCGTCTTCGCCCTCGCTGTAACGCAGATAAACCTGCTCGTGGACAACAAGCTGGCGTCCTACTTGGGAAACGGCGCGATCTCATCACTCCAGTATGCGACGCGCCTGTTCCAGTTGCCACTAGGAGTCTTCGCGGTGAGCATTGCCAGTGCCCTGCTGCCACGCTTCTCCGCCTCGATAGCTCGCGGAGAGAGGAACCGCTTCTCCTCGTACCTTTCTGACGGGATCAGCGCAAGCGCGCTCATTCTGCTTCCAGCGATGGCCGGGTTATACGCGATCGGGCCCAACGTGATACATCTACTCTTCCAACACGGGAGCTTCTCCGCGGGGGACGCCTCTCGCACGTGGCTTGCCCTGTCATTCTACCTCATTGGAGTGCTCCCGTACGGTCTGGTATTCATACTCACTCGCGCCTACTACGCCCTTGGGCGGACGCGAATTCCGCTGATCGCTTCAGCGTGCGCGGTGGCGGTGAACATCATCTGCGACATCATGTTGGTAACACCGATGCGGGTCGGCGGACTGGCCCTAGCCACGTCGATCGCGGGTGTGGTGAACGCAGGAATCCTCGCCCTGTTCCTGCGGCACGAGCTCCCCTCTCTTGCGAATATCGGCCCACGTTTGCTAAAGATCGCATTGGGGACGGGAATCGTTTACCTGGTCGCATTGGGAACACGTCTGGGATCAACTGGCGAGTGGATGAGCGTTGTTCTCCCGATCATCACTGCGGCGAGCACGTATGCAGTCTTCATTCGCGTAAGCGGCCTATGGCGACTGCTGCGGCTTAAAGATCCTAAGGATCAGCGGGTGTAGCCGAGCTGCTCCTTGGCGTCGCTTGAGAGCATGTCGGGCGTCCAGGGCGGGTCCCACACCAGGCTTACCTCCACATCCGTATCCGGGAATGCCTCACGCAAGGCCTGCTCAGCGCTGCCGGCGAGCATTCCCGCCAGCGGACAGCCGGGAGTGGTGAGGGTCATATCGAGGCTGATCTTTTTCTCTTCGATCTTGATGTTGTAGATGAGCCCTAGGTCAACTATATTAATGCCCAACTCGGGGTCGATCACGTTCTCCAAACTAGAGCGGATGTTATTTTCGGTCAGTTCCATCGTCTCCTCCTATGGCTTTCTTGTTTCAAAGGCTCAATGCTGCCGCCTGCTCACGAGCCCATCGGTCGACGTCGAGGATTCTAGCAAGGCTTAGACTCTCATTTTCAACATCATCTCGCTCTTCCCAAAGATGGAGGATCTGTTGCAGCCCTTTTGCTATCTGCGTAAATCCAATCTCCCCCCGTAGGAATCTCTTGATAAGGATCTCATCGGCAGCGTTCACCGCCGCGGGCGCGGTTCCAGCGCGCACGCCGGCTGCGTGAATGGTGGCGAAGGCAGGATAACGTGCAGTATCGAGCGGCGCAAACGACAATTGGGAAGCCTCTGCAAGTGACAGTCGCGGGAGCCCCGTGGCAACCCGCTCGGGATAGGTCAACGCATATTGAATTGGAATGCGCATATCCGATACAGCAAGCTCGGCGATGATCGCCCCATCCCTAAATTCAACCAGCGAGTGGATCACGGATTGCGGATGGATGATTGGCTCGATCTTATCATATGGCACATCGAACAGGTGATGAGCCTCGATCACCTCAAATGCCTTGTTGACCATCGTCGCTGAGTCGATCGTTATCCGTGAGCCCATCGACCAGTTCGGATGGTGCAGGGCGTCCTGCGCGCTCACCGCCGCCAGTCTATCAAGCGGCGTGTTGAGAAACGGCCCGCCGGAAGCGGTGATGATGAGCCTCTCGATCTCCTTGTGCTCTCCCGCGCGCATACACTGGAAAAGCGCATTGTGCTCGCTATCGATTGGAAGTAACGTTCCCCCCCTCTCGCGCAACACCTGTGTTACCAACTCGCCACCGATCACCATGCTCTCCTTGTTTGCCAGAGCGAGGGTACGCCCGCTAGAGAGAGCTGTGAGCGTTGGTGACAGGCCGATGGCGCCAACGAGGGCGTTTACAACTAAGTCTATGTCATGGAAGCTTGCAAGCCTCTCCAAACCATCGCTCCCGGAGAGAACGACAAGATCAGCGAAACGCTCTTGTAGAGCTATCGCAGCCGCTTCCTCCGCTACTGCCACAACGCGGGGCGAGAAGCGCTCGATCTGCTTCGTGAGGAGATCGATGTTCCTTCCTGCCGACAGGCCAACGACGCTCATTGCATGGCCGGCTCGATTGAGACGCTCAATCACATCGAGCGTCTGCGTGCCGATCGACCCTGTCGATCCGAGGATGACGATACGTTTGTCTTGCACGATGCTAGCTGACCGGTTCCGGAATGAGCGATGCGAATAGCTGCTGCAGTTCCTTTCCCGCGATGATCTCCTTTTCGAGGAGAGCACTCGCCAGTCGATCGAGCATCGAGCGGTTCTCGCTGAGAAGATCTTTCGCCTTCGTGTACGAATCAGTGATCATGCCGCGGATCTCGCTATCCACGAGAGAGGAGAGGGCCTCAGAGTGTTCGTTGCTCTTGACAATCTCTTCACCGAGGAAGACGTCCACGTGTTCGCGCGCCAGGCTGATCGGGCCAAGTTTCTTGCTCATCCCGTACTCGACAACCATCCTCTTGGCAAGCTTCGTCGCCTGCTTGAGGTCGTCATACGCACCAGTAGTGAAATCGTTGAACACGATCTCCTCCGCGGCCCGTCCGCCGAACAGGGTGATCAGCTTATCGTTAAGCTCCTCCTCGGAAACGATGTACTTCTCCTCCAGCGGCAATTGCAGCGTGAACCCCAACGAGCCATTCCCGCGTGGGATGATGGAGATCTTGTGCACCGGATCGGCCTTGGGAAGGAGTCGGCCGAGGAGCGCATGTCCGGACTCATGGTAGGCGATGCGCTCGCGCACCTCCTTGGAGAGGATGATCCCTTTTCGTCGCACACCGGCGATGACGCGATCGGTCGCTTCCTCAAAATCGACCATCTCGATGACGCTCTTGTTCTCCCGCGCTGCAAGGAGCGCTGCCTCGTTACACAGGTTCTTCAGATCAGCACCGACAAATCCGGGTGTCTGACGGGCGAGAACAGCGGAATCGACATCCGGCGCGATGGTCTTCCCACGCAGGTGTACATTGATGATCTCCTCTCTCCCCTTGAGCTCCGGACGGGGCACGGTGATCCTTCGGTCGAATCGCCCCGGCCGAAGAAGCGCCGGGTCGAGAACATCGGGACGATTCGTCGCTGCCAGCATGATGATCCCCTTGTTCGGCTGGAAGCCATCCATCTCCGCCAGGAGCTGATTGAGCGTCTGTTCTCGTTCATCGTGCCCACCACCAAGGCCTGCGCCACGCTTCCGCCCAACAGCGTCGATCTCATCGATGAATATGATGCACGGCGCGCTTGCCTTTGCCTTCACGAACATGTCGCGCACCCGCGCAGCACCGACCCCGACGAACATCTCCACAAAGTCGGATCCGCTGATGAAGAAGAACGGAACGTGCGCCTCGCCGGCAATCGCCTTTGCAAGGAGTGTCTTTCCCGTCCCGGGAGCCCCAACGAGCAATACTCCCTTCGGGATCTCCGCCCCCAGAGCGGCGAAGCGCTTTTGGTCCTTGAGGTACTCGATGATCTCTTCCACCTCTTCCCTCACCTCGTCGATCCCGGCGACGTCGGCAAACGTTACATCCGTCGTCTCCTCACGCACAAGCTTCGCCTTCGATTGGCCGAACTGCATCGCCCCGCCGCCAGCCTGTGTCTTACGCATCATGTAGATCCAGACGACGACCAGCAGGGCAATCGGAAGGATGGACATCAACAGTGAGAGCAATAGTCCACTACTTGACGGTCGTCCATACTTAATCTGAACGTTATTATCGCGCAGGAAGGGCTCGTACAGGGTCTTATCATCAGGGAGCTCAACCGTGAACTTGCTCCCGTCGGTCATGAGGCCGGTACCCTGATTCTCCTTGATCTCGATGGAAACGACCTGCCCGTTTGCCACCATGTTGCGGAAGAGGGAGTAGTTGACCTCCTGCTGCGTCTTGTCCCCCCCAAACCACGACTGGAAAACAATCAGCCCAATGATCACAATCACAGTGATCAAGGCAATGTTCCTCAAATTTCGATTACGTAAGTCTTTCAATGGGTCCTTTTCCACGTTCTTCTCCTTACTGATTCAGCAGGAATTTTAGCACTCAATGTTACGTACGTCAAATATCGTTCTGCACTAGAGTTTATGCCCTCCATTGCAAACGAAAGCTCCTTGTTTAGCAGACAAGTCTAGCGGTGCAGAATCCGCCTCCAGAGCTGCACCTGCGGGAATGATCGTTCCCGTCCGTGGATGATGCGCGTGATGTTCGCCCGATGATTGAAGATGATGAACAGGGCTAGAACACAAGTAATGCCAAGCAGGAGCGGATGATAGTGGGCACCGGAGAACCGATTCAGGAGCACGATGCTAATGGGCACAGATATAACAGCAAGGATCGAACCGAGAGAGACCATCCCGGACAAGAATACAGAGAGGCCAAAAACACCGATGGCGATCCCCACCGGGATCGGTGCTACAGCGATGAGCATCCCCGCTGCCGTTGCCACTCCCTTTCCGCCACGGAAACCAACGTACACCGGGAAGACGTGCCCGATGACTGCGCTCAGGCCACACAAGATGGCGATAACGGGTGCAGTAAACGGAAGGGACCCGGTGTGAATCAATGGAACAAGGAGAGCTGCCGCCGCCCCCTTCCCCGCATCGAGCGCGAGGACGGTCACTCCCGCCTTCCATCCGAGGACACGCCACGTATTCGTCGCCCCGGCGTTTCCGCTGCCGTGCTTACGCACATCAATCCCACGCACGGCCTTACCGATGATGACAGAAGTAGGGATCGCTCCCAACAGATACGAAATAACGAGTAGCAGCGCCAGGTTCATTGTCGATTCCTCCGAGGTTATATTGTATGACCAATCATGGAGCAGTCAACTTTCACAATCGATAACACGTGCCTTGCAATAGCAATGCGAGAGAGAATCCGGTTGGACAATGGCGCGAGAACTCGGAAATCTGGACCAACTACATAGCGATAACCCGCGGAAGAACGATAGAAAAGCGGGAACCCTTATCGAGGGTGGAAGTCACGTTGATTGAACCATGGAAGCGTTCGATGATGCTGTTGGCGAGAGTAAGACCGAGCCCAAGGCCAGAATTTGGTTGCCCGCTGGGCAAGTACGAAGCATGGTAGAAACGATCGAAAATGTGGGGAAGCTCCTCAGGGGAGATCCCAATCCCGTGATCGACTACATTAACCATTACTTCCTTCTGCGTGCTTCTGATCTGCACCAAGACACGGGCGCAGGAGAATCTGAGGGCATTCACGATCACGTGTTTGGTTGCATGTGCGAGCCAGGATCGCTCTGCTTCGACTAACGCTCCCTCCGCCGACAATTGCAGTACAATCCTATCAGCGTCATCGCTTTCAAGCTGTTGTACGACTTGCTCCACGATCGTGCGGACAGAGAAGGTATTGCAGTCCGTGATCAACGTGTCAGATGCGATTCTCTCGAGATCCAGGAGGTCAGTAACCAGCGCTGATATGCGTTCATTCTGCGTCATGACCTTGCGCAATATCCGCTCATGATCGAGCGGCCGTGTAGCTCCTTCTTTCTGAGAAAGGAGAAGGTCGATGTAGCCATTCATTATCGCAAGGGGCGTCTTGAGCGAGTGAACGAGCGACGCCAGCATCTCTTGCTGCCCACTCTCGATCTTCCGCGCCCTCTCCTCGGCGAGAATTCGTGAGATCACGATCCCGGCGTAGTCGCTGATCCCCTTAAGCAAATGTCGCGTGCGTTCCGAAAGAGCATTCTGCGAGTTCGCTGCGACCGTCAAACAGGCTATGCCCTCCCCGTGGTGGTAGATAGGCAGAACGGACATGGAAGCAACATCAGGGATTCCCTTCTTCCCCGTGCGCACAAGGTAGATTGGACGTCCAGTACGGACATGTACAGTCATGTGAGCATTTGGCTGGTAGCGCTCGATCAGCGGCAAGATGGCACCGGGAACATTCGCCTTGGCGATCAGATCCAATCCACCGGACGTTTCCTCTACGACGTATCCCACTGCCCAAGCGACCCCTGGGAATTCAACAGCTGCCTCAGCGCACAGCTGTAACACCTCGCTTATCGCGTCGGATGCCATTAGATCCTTCCGCATATCCTTATCCTGTTGGGAAACGGTGGCCAAGTCCCGCAATAGCCGAGGTCCTGACACGGCATCATCCCTGGACAAGCCGGACAGATCAGCGGCGATCGATTGTGCCAACAGTCGCTCAAAAAAACGCCCCTCAAACCTTTCCATTTCGCACTCCTTCTTTCATTCATCTTGAATCCCCTACAGGGGTTCATTCCCCGCCCCTTGGTACGTGCTTCCTGCAGAGCATCTTGATACATCGTCCGCTTGCGGCAGGGTAGTTCACTCCGCCTTCGCGCCCAGTCTCCTCATCCTTATACGTCGCTAGAAACGGTGGATGTATAGCATCGCGACAGGTAATTCAATTAGGTTCAAAAGGATGACAGGGATTGCTGAGGTAGAACGTTGTAATGGACAACAAGAAAAGGGCGCGACCGCCCTTGTGTAGAATCGGTCACGCCACAAGACTCCCTCTTTGCCAGAAGAGTCCTTAGTCGGTAGTCACCTGCACCCCACGGCTGCGGAGCTGTTCGAGCTGCTCAGTGACCATTGAGCCTGAAGAGAGATCGAGCGGGTTACCGCGCACATCAACGATGTCGTTCTT
>CAYQFN010000064.1:0-9498 GCA_964416685.1 uncultured Thermotogae bacterium
TGCTCCGCCGTATCGACGATCACCCCATCCAGATCGAAGATTACCGCTTTGATCTCCACGCTATCTCCCCGTATTTTGGTCATTATCTCCTCGATAAAACGACAAAATCTTGTTCATTCTTCGAGATTATCGCTTCTTCATGGATTACTTCACCATGAAGAGTATAGCGGCCCGCTAGAATCCCTTTGGGAAGCATCCATCCGCGGCTTTTCATCATCGGCGTGCTAACATGGATATGGTCATTGGCGGGAATATCAACGATATACGTCTCCTCAATGAGAGGCTTACCCCCTTCATCCTCGAACCACAAGTGAACCTCTGTGTGGCGGAGAGCCTGATTGAGGTCGTTGATGATCACTACATCGGAGATTATGAACGCATCGCGCGCGCCTTCAACGAACCTATCTCGGCCAGTGATGAAGGAGATCAGCACTGGCTGGAATCCAATCTGAAGGGCTCTATACCCTTTTTTGGGATTACGCCAGTAGTCGACAACGCTCCAGGTGATCGATGGCCAGGGGTCCATGAACATGAACTGGAAGATCCCCGTCATTTGGGGGTCATACCTGTAGGATTCAATGGCGAGCTTCAGGAGCCTGTATTGGTATTCTTGACTGTTTTTCACGAACTCCTCTAACGAATCCCCTGTCCGGATTTCAGCAACGTTGAATGTCTGATCGTATTGGAAATCGTGGTAGGCCCAGGCCTCCCAATCTGGAGGCCACAATTCCTCTGTTGGGAGCATCCGCTTCATCGTCTCGATGCTTGGTAGAGCCTGTGCCCCAAACTCGTTGACGAACGGTGCCCCCGGTGCACAAGCAAAAAGGGTCCAGTGGCCGTAATACCAGCCCGGGTAGGGATGTTCGCGATAGTCGGAATGGTGCTCTATGTACCGACTTCCGTCGGCCTCCTTTGCCGCCTCGTAGAGGAAATTGTCAAGTGTTCCCGTGTTCGTGCTTGGCTCGTTGTGGCAGCACCACACTCCGATGCTGGGATGATTGTAAAGAAGCGCGATCATCTCTCGGAGTTGCCTGGCCGCATTATTGTAAAACTCCTCGCTTTCCTCATAGCTCCATTGCAGGGGAAAATCCTGCCACACGAGGATTCCGGCTTCGTCACACGCCTCATAAAACTCTGGCCGCGTTACGTGGGCATGAACGCGTACGGCGTTGACATTAGCCTCACGGAGAAGCGTGATATCCTTTGCGATCTTCGCCTCGTCATATTCCGCGAGCCATTGAGCGGGGATGACGTTCGTTCCCCGGGGGAAGAAGGGTTTCCCGTTCAGCTTCCAACCGTGCTCCTTGTCGACGGTGATCTCTCGGATGCCGAATCGCTCACTCCGCTCATCCTGGAGCTGCTGATTCTGATAGAGCCCAAGCTCTGCCCGATAGAGGTTCTGCTCACCGTGTTCCCACGTCCACCATAGACTGGGGTTCTCTATCCGCACCACACGATGGATCTGCGTCCTTCCCGGAGGAAGGAGCTCTTCCCACTCCCGCGCCAGCGTCTCTCCGACAAAGTTATCAGGACGAATCTCAAGTTCTAACGTCGCTCGCGCTGGAGCATCTCGGTAATTCTCTACAGTAGCTTTAACGGTGAGCACGGCGGTACCGTCATCAAGCACGGTAGGAGCAATCCTTAATGATTTAATTCGGATATCGCTTGTCTCATAGACGATGACGCTGTTCCAGATGCCGCCGGTGTTCTTATCCTGGCCGTGGATGGGGTCCCATGCCCCCGGGCGGCAGTCATGATGATTGAACACTCCTTTGATCAAGCGTTTCTTGTCCGGCCATTCTTCGCCTGGAGTCTCTTTAGGAGAATCTGCACGGACTAGGAGCTCATTTTCACCCGTCTTCAACGCTTCGGTAATATCGAACTCAAAGGGCTGGAAGTAGCCTTCGTGCTCGCCCAGATAGATACCATTGAGCCAAACCCGTGCAAAGTAGTCGACCCCCAGGAATCGCAGCCACACACGTTTTCCCTCATTCGGAGAAAACGAAAAACGCCGGTGGAACCAGACAACGCCGTTGTAATTCTCCAAGCCAGCGAGGTGCCAGTTATTCGGGATCTCCATCTCTTTCCAATGGTCACTACTAGGCAGGTTATCGACGCCAAACGCTGCGTCCTCATCGACTCGATACCGCCACAGGCCATCCAGATTCATGTACTCTCCTTAGTTTCTGTTCTTACCAGCATTCTTTCGTGTCCTACCGCTGAGCGACTTGCTCGCAACTTTAAAAAAACGAGACCATATGATCGTGCTTTCCCACTCAAATCTCCAGGCTTGCCCTGCCTGATTCCCATCCGTTCTTCACGTACTTCGCTGACCCCCCCTAAGCACGCAACGTACCCAGTGACCGGGGTTTAACTCGACCATCTCGGGCAATCTTTCGCCGCACTGGGTACGCGCATGGGGACAACGGGGTTCGAAGGGACAACCGGGAGGGAGCGCGGTCAGATCAACCATATCTCCGGCGGTCTCCACCCGCTCAAACGCGAGACCCTGTTCCGGCTTTGGTGCTGCTTGGTTAAGGAGCTGCGTATAGGGATGCTCCGGCTCATTGATCACCGTATCCGATGGGCCTATCTCCACCAGGTGTCCGGCGTACATGATCGCAATCCGATCACACATGTAATGTGCACCGGCCAAATCGTGAGTGATAAAGAGGTAGGAGAGGCCCTGTTCGTCCTTTAAGTCAAGCATAAGGTTCATGATATCCAAACGGATCGAGACGTCAAGCATGGAGGTGGGTTCGTCGGCAAGGACGAGTTTCGGATCTACCGCGAGGACGCGAGCGATCCCCACCCGCTGCCGTTCCCCTCCGGAAAGCTCATAGGGGTACTTTTCCCAATATCGCTCCGCAGGGGTGAGCCCACACCGCTCAAGGAGCGCCTTTATCGTCGCTTCCAGAGCCTTCCCTCTTGCTATGCCATGGATTCGGAGCGGTCGGCTGAGGGTATAGCGAATGGTGTGAACAGGATTGAGAGACGAAAACGGATCCTGGAAGATCATCTGCACATTTTTGTGATAGGTGCGAAGTGTGTGCCGTCCCATACGCCGGGGGATCTCCTTTCCATCCAATGACAATCGCCCGGCTGTTGGCGTATAAAGCCGCACGATCACCCGTGCGACCGTGGACTTTCCTGACCCGGATTCTCCAACCAAACCGAGGACCTCACTCTGTCCGATCTCGAAATCCACCTTGTTGACCGCTCGCAGTGTTCTAATCTGTGGGAAGCGACCGATCTTGAACTCCTTCACCAACCCCTCTACCTTGAGCACTACCTCATTCTTCATCCGGTCTTCCCCTTTTCATAGAGGTGGCAAGCCACCCAGTGGTCGGTCTGCATCTCCTGCAATACCGGAATAGTTTGGTCACATAACCCCTCGATGCGTTTCTCGCAGCGCGCGGCAAATGGACATCCCTTTAGGAGACTCGATAAATCAGGGGGTTTACCCGCGATTCCATGCAGCCGGTGGCGTTCCCCGGTAAGAGGGGGAAAGGAGTGCATCAATCCATCAGTGTAGGGATGGAGAGGCTTAGTGTAGAGGACTCTGGATGGTGCCTCTTCGACAATACTCCCGGCATACATGATGGCAATCCGATCGCTGATCTCCACTAAGAGGGAGAGGTCATGTGTGATGAACAGGACAGAAATCCCCAACTCCTTACGAATTTCATCGATCTCCTGCAGGATCATTCGCTGCACCACTACGTCGAGCGCCGTGGTCGGCTCATCCATGAGGACGAGCTTGGGGGAGAGGGCAAGGGCCGTAGCGATCACAACACGTTGCTTCATGCCCCCGGAGAGCTGATGAGGGTAGGCGGTAAGATACTGGGATGGGATGTGGACGATTTCGAAGAGCTCCTTAGCCCGGGTAATCATATCCTTTGGCGCCATTTTGGTATGAGCTCTGATCGCGTCGTAGATCTGGCCCTTTACCTGCATCACAGGATTAAGGACGTTCATCGAGGCCTGGAAGACGAAGGAGAACTCCTTCCATCGTGCCTGACGCAATTCTTCGCGTCCCAGTTTCAACAGATCCTGACCATCGAACCAGATCTCCCCGTCGAATACCTTCCCCGGAGGTTGGAGAAGCCCAGTGATGGCAAAGGCCAGGGTGGACTTGCCGCACCCTGATTCCCCCGCGATCCCCAAGAATTCTCTGTGATCTAGAGTGAGCTCAGCGTCACGGACTGCGTGTACGACCCCTTCTCTCAACACATAACCAGCATTGAGGTGCTTAACGTGCAGTAGGTTTTTCACGTCATCGCCTTCTAAGCTTGGGGTTGGTCACTTCATCGGCGCCAAAGTTAATCAAGGCAAACGCGGTGCCTACGAGAACAATACAGATACCGGGAGCAACAATCCATGGCCACTGTCCAAACATCAGGGCCATGTTGTTCTGGGCCCAGTAAAGCATAGTTCCCCAGGTTACCACATTTACGTCTCCCAGACCGAGAAACTCCAGCCCGGCTTCACTCAGTATTGCGTAAAGGCAAGATCCAAAGAAATTAGCCATAATTAAGCTAAGCATGTTAGGAAGTATATCACTAAAAATGATGCGTAGAGGTCCTTCGCCTGCCACCCGTGAAGCAAGGACGAAATCGCGGTTTTTGAGGGTCAATACCTGCGAACGCAAGACGCGTGCTCCCCAGGCCCATCCCGTTACGGAGATCACCACAATGATAGGGAAGACCCCTCGTATTGTCATATAGGCAGCGATGATGATCATCAATGGAAGCCCGGGAATAACCAAGAAGACGTTGGTGATTGCCGAGAGGATTCCATCCACGATTCCGCCAAAGTATCCCGCGGTCAGTCCCATCACTAGGGAGAGGAATGTTGTCATCAGGCCGACAGAAAACCCTACCAGAAGAGAGAGCCTGCTCCCCCATATGAGCTGGGAGAAGATGTCCTGCCCCATCGCGGTGGTTCCCAAGAGGTGGGCCTTGCTAGGGCGAAGCCATGGCTGGAACTCCATTGACGTCGGGGAAGCCGGTGCGATCCATGGAGCGAGTATGGCAACAAGGATAAAGAGGACTAAGATAACAAACCCGATAGTCGCCTTGCGGTTTTGCAGTGCCAGCTGTTTCCAGTTCATGATCCAGCTCTCTCGCTACGCACCCGGGGATCGAGGAAAACGTAAGTCAGATCGGCGAAGAAATTCGCCAGTAGGACCGCCAGGGTGATAAATAGGAAGGATGCCTGCATCAGTGGGTAGTCAAGACTGATCACCGCCTGGTAGAGCATATACCCCACTCCGGGGTAGGAAAAGACCCTCTCGATGAGGATCGCTCCACTCACCACGAACCCCAGGGCCATTGCAAACCCCGTAAAGCTCGGTAGGATGGCATTTCGCGCCGCGTAATGATAGATGATCTGCCGCGTGGAAAGCCCCTTAGCGTGAGCAAAGGTGATGTAGTCCTCGGCTAGAATACTGATCATGTTGTTGCGCATCGTCATCACCCATCCCCCCAAAGCGGTGATAAGCATAGTCATTCCGGGAAGAAAACTGTGATAGAGAATCGAGAGGACTCGTGCGGCCCCTGGTGCGCTTGTGATTGCATATCCCCCACTTAGCGGGAACCATCCTAGAATGAAACCAAAGACATATAGCGTTAAAAGACCAAACCAGAACTGGGGCATGCTCTTAAGGAAGAGCGCCAGCGGGACCAGACCATCTCCTAACCGACTTCCTCGTCGCCAGGCGGAGACAATACCCAGCCCGCTTCCAAAAATAAAAGCCAGGATTGTGGCCGTGCCGCAGAGGCCCAGTGTCCACGGAATGGCCTGCCCCAGAACCCGGCTCACCGGTGTCGGATAGTAAGCAAGCGAGGTGCCAAAATCTCCTCTGAGGATCCGCCCCCAGTAGTGTAGATACTGCTGAAAGATGCTTTCGTTCACCCCAACCCCGAAGGCAATCGATAACGCCTTGATCGCCTGTGGTTCAAGCCTCCCCTGGAACTTAGCGACCATCACCGAGGCCGGATCTCCCGGCATCAAGTACGGTAAGGCAAAGTTGACCGTCAGCGCTACCCAGGCCGTGAGCAAAAGGAGAAGAATTCTGTAGAGAAGATAGCGCACTTTCACCCCCTACTTGTAATGAGAGGAGGCGGGCCTTATTGTGAGGCTCGCCCCCAAGATTTGATTGCAAGCATGTTACTACTTCAGGTGCACGTTCAGATACATCATCTCTGCACCAGGCTGGTTGGGCCCACAACCGTCATTGTACGGATTCTCATCTGACGCGAAACCGACGAAGGTCGATGTATTGTAACAACTAAAGTTGGGTCGGTCGGTCAACGGAATGAATGGAACATTCTCCAAGACCACCTGAGCGATCGTGTGGATAGCGTCGAGCTGTACCGCAAAATCACTCGTTGCGCGATAGCTTGCTAGAGCAGCGGTCACCGCAGGATCGGTAAAGCGACTGTAGTCTGACAAAGCCGTTTCCCCAATCTTTGTAGCGGAGAACTGCGGGCTCAGCATCTTATAGTAGAAATAGTATGGGGTAGGGCCGTCACCGGTTCCCCAACAGATGGCCATGTCGTAGGTCCCATTCTGTAGGCCGCCAATGTACCCACCCCAGGACTCTTGATCAATCGATGTCTTGATACCCAGCTCTTCCAGATTCTTAGAAATGATCTGAGCCATGCCGATGAAATCGGTCCAGCCTGCGCCGACGAGGATCTTAAAGACAGGGAGCCTCTCCCCATCCAGTCCGAGTAGGTTCCCGTTTGTATCCCAGCTGAAACCAGCATCCTTAAGGACCTTTCGTGCTCCATCAGGGTCATAGCTATAGCTCATGGCTTTGAGATCAGCACTGAGCCACTTATTCAGCTGGCTGGGTAAAATTCCGGTTGGGTCAGCCACGCCGGCGTCTCCGTAGTAGATCTTCTCGCTCATGGCCTTCTTGTCGATAGCCATGGCCACTGCTTTACGAAAGGCCACTTGATCCAGGGTCTTCTTCGCCGTGTTCAGATAGAGAAGATTATCGTTATACACCGGCCAGTAGGAAGCATGAACCGCAGGGTCGTGGGCTACAAAGGTTTTCTTTACGTCAGGGACAAAGAGGTAGGTAAAATCTGCCTCATTCAGGAGCATCATCATAAGCTGGGCGTTGTTGTCCTGTACAAACTTAAGGTTCACCCTGTCGATGTAAGGACGCCCCTCCATCCAGTAGTTGGGATTCCTCACATAACTAGCAAACTGTTGTAGGCTATAGCTATCGAGGAGGAATGGCCCTGTGCCCACTGGTTTTTCATTGGTGTAGGTTACGGGATCATCGATCTTTGCCCAGATGTGTTCAGGGGCGATAGCTTGAGACACAAGGTAAGTGAAGAGCGGCGTATTCGGCGCAGAGAAGGTGAAGACCACCGTCTGATCGTCGACCGCTTCCACTTTCTCCAGTCCCCCTCCCCATATTGCGCTGAGATCAAGTGCTGGATGCTCCTTTATGTAGTTAAAGGTAAACGCCACGTCCTTGGCGCCGAACGCCTCCCCATCGCTCCAACGGACCCCTTGGCGGGTCTTCACGGTCAGTTTAAGGTTATCCTCACTCCACTTATATGAAACCCCAAGGAGCGAAGTCTCATCCCCACTCACGGGGTTCACGTAGAATAGACGCTCGTACACCATCGAATGCGTTCCTGGCAGGTTCTGTCCCGCCGCCAAGAATGGGTTCGATGAGTTGGACGAGATGTTGTTGGTGATTACTCTTAGCACACCGCCCCGGAGTATCTCCTGGTCACTGAAGGCCGCGAAGGCCAACAAAGATAGCACCGCCAACACCAACACAGTTCCTATTGACAGTTTCTTAAGCATTTGTTTGCTTCTTGATCTACTCATTGCATCCTCCTTACATTTGCAATGCAGAACTCCATCACTGAGGCTCTTTAGCCCCGTACGCCCCTTGCTCTTCAGTTGTTCCTATTTAGGGCTTGACGGGATGACCTGCTTCTCTTGTGCGCTATTAGTCACCTCCTTCTTGTGTCCCAGAGGAGGCCCGAACAATGAGCTCCGTCTGGAGAATGGCCTTGCATTCCAAGATCTCCTCGCCGTTGATTTCCTGAAGCAAGAGGCGGCAGGCGACGGCTCCCATGCGCGCGACCGGCTGTCGCACAGTGGTAAGAGAGGGATCAAAGTGAGCAGCAAGAGGGATGTCATCAAAGCCAACGATGGCGATGTCGTCAGGAACCCGCTTTCCTGCCTCTCGAATCGCCTTAATCGCACCAATGGCCATGAGATCGTTCGCCGCGAAGATCGCCTCTAAGGGAGGTTTAATTGAAAGCAGTTCCTGCATACAGCGGTAGCCACCCTCCTTCCGGAAGTCCCCTACGCATATCCAACGGTCCTCAGGCGTGATTCGATGTTCTCGGAGAGCAAGCTGATACCCCCGCAGTCGATCCTGAGTGGCTTGAATCTCAGGAGGCCCATTGATGAAACCGATCCTGCGGTGACCCAGCCCGATGAGGTGCTCGACCCCTGCCAATGCCCCGTGGAAGTTATCCACAATCACTTCTACGATCTTGTCTGAGGCTTGGATATCGCGATCCACCACCACTAGAGGGAATCCTTCGGCATGGATCTGGCAGATAAGGGCTTCATCATTTCGAGGGCTCACAACAATGATCCCATCGACCCTCTGCTCGCCCAATAACTGAAAGTACATCCTCTCGCGAGATGGCCTACCGATAGTTGTACAGAGCGTCAGATAATAATCATGAGCACGCGATTCTTCCCCTACACCACGAACAAGTTCAGCGTAGAAAGGGCCACTGATATCGGGGACAATCACTCCCAAGGTCTGTGTCTTCTGCAATGCCAGGCCCCTTGCAGACGCGTTAGGTTGGTAATTGAGCCGTTTTGCGATCTCCAAGATCCGCTGACGAATGTGAGGTGCGACGCCCGGCTTGTCATTCAATGCAAGCGATACCGTCGCTTTGGAGACCCCTGCTTCTTGTGCGATGACTTTTATGGTAGTCATGTTTCCTTCTAAACCGATTTAGGTCAGTCGGTAAAGCATCTTTCTGGTCTTTTTTAGGCCGTTTTTCTAAACCGGTTTAAAAGCATAATACCACTTTTCTTGAAAATGTCAAGAGCCGCCCTCTCATAACCTAAAGAAGAGCATGAGGAAGGGCCATCGCGGTCCCGGACAGAGACAAGAATAAGCCAACCATGCAAGCAAGAGATAAGAGGAATTGCTGCGTCTACCATTCGATCTTGTATCCATAACGGCGAGATCCCTTTACTCTTAGAGAGCCATTGGCCCATGTGTCATCCCCTACAGGGGTTGATTCCCCGCCCCTTGGGACGTGCTTCTCACAAAGCCTCTTGATACACCGTCCGCTTGCGGCGGCGTACTTCATTTGATACGAAACGCTCAACCAATTGCCTTGAAACCGGTTTCTAAAATCAGGACAATATACACTACTATGTCGAAGAAATTGACCATGAAAGAGATCGCTGAGCTTGCCGGAGTTTCGA